>JAJRTA010000115.1 GCA_024278515.1 Candidatus Zixiibacteriota bacterium | reverse complement strand
TTGGTCGTGACTACATTGATTAACTCACAATGATTCAAACAGATATTATCTTATCGAAAAGCTGCTTTGCATGAGCTGCTACTGTAGTAGTGTATTAGTGCATGGGCAATCGTTCTGTCTAAAAATGTGTGCGTTCGGAGCCGGTGTCCTCGGGAAGATAGTCGCTCTCCCTGCCGGAAATATCCATTCCGGCTGACGGATGCAGGTGACAGTCGGCGGTCGGTTGGTTATCTTCGGTGAAAACCTCGTTACGGACTTTGATACATCGATCGGTAGCCAGCTCTCCCGATTCCAGGCAGACATCAAGATGTACGATTCCGTCCGGTTCCTCGAAAGTTTCCACCGGCAGGGAATCGTGCGCTGCTATCATGTATTCGGTCCAGACCGGCACTCCGTTCTTGGCTCCGTCCTGGTTGCGTCCGAGAGATATTTTCTTGTCGAACCCGATCCAGCATCCGGTGGTAATTTGCGGCGTATAACCGACAAACCAGTTGTCACAGAAATTGTCGGTGGTTCCCGTTTTGCCTCCGGCCGGACGGGTGAACCCCCTCCAGCGCGCCCCGGCTCCGGTACCGGCATCGACCACCGAACGCATCAGATCGACCATGATGTAAGCAGTCTGAGCGGACAGGACCTCCTCACGTTTGATGGCGGAGTTATCCTCGAGCACGCGGCCGTAGCGATCCACTATCTTGTGCACCATACGCGGCGGTATATGGATACCCTTGTTGGGAAAGACAGTATACGCCGAGACCAGCTCGATCAGTTTCACTTCACCGACTCCGATGGCCAGAGATGGGACCGGGGCCAGGTCGGTAGTGATCCCCATGCGGCGAGCATAAAAGATCGCCTGTTCGGGATGGATCTTCAATATCAGCTTGATCGCGACCAGGTTTCGGGAATACTGTATCCCCTCGCGCAGGGTAATCGGGCCGCGGAACTTGTAATCGAAGTTATGGGGACGCCAGTCCTTGGTTCCGGGAATCTCGAGGACGATGGGATTGTCATCAATAATATCCGTGGTGCGGAAACCGTTATCGATACAGGCGGTGTAAATGAACGGCTTGAAGCTGGATCCAGGCTGCAATGTTGACTGCGTGGCGCGGTTCCATTCGCTTTCGTCGAAATCGCGCCCGCCGACCATGGCCAATACATCACCGTTCTTGTTGTCGATTGAAATCAACGCGCCCTGTACTTTTCGATAGACCCGGATCGAGTCACCGTACTCATCGACCGTATCCGGCAGGTTCATGGTGTACACCGGGTTGTTGAGGTCGTACTTTCGTGCAATCCGGGCACGCAGGGAATCGACTTTCCGGGCCACCGCCCGTTCGGCCGCGGCCTGAAGGTCGACATCCAGTGACGTATAAACTTTCAAACCACCCGCGTAAAGAACATCCTCACCGTAGTTATCACGCAGGTACTGACGAATAGTCTCGGTGAAGTACGGCGCGATTCCGACTTCTTCCTCCGGTGGATTGATTTCAAGCGGCTCCGCGCTCAGTGAGTCGTATAACTCGCGAGATATTTTACCCCAGTTGTAATATGAATAGAGCACCCGGTTACGGGCCCTTAAAGCTTTGTCCGGGTTTATGAATGGCGAGTTGATATTTGGGGCCTTGAGCACTCCGATCAGAATAGCGGCATCGTTCAAATTCAGCTCGGAGACATCCTTCGAGAAAAATGTCCGCGCCGCCGCCGCCACCCCGTACGCTCCCCGGCTGAAATAGTACTGGTTGAGATACATTTCGAGTATCTCTTCCTTGGAGTATGTCCGCTCGAGCTTGATGGCGGTCAGGTCCTCTTTGATCTTGCGTTCGAAGGTGCGCTCTCTGGTCAGAAACAGCATTCGGGCCAGCTGCTGGGTGATAGTCGAAGCTCCTGCGGCCAGTTTCAGTTTCAGCAGGTTGGTGCCGGCGACTATCGCTACCCGGCGCATGTTGATGCCCCAGTGGTCGTAGAACTCCTGGTCCTCACTGGCCAGAAGCATGTCAACGAGATGCGGCGGCATTTCAGCAAACGGAGTCAGAGCGCGGTTTTGCGTATAGAACTCTTTTAACAGGATACCGTTGCGGTCGTATATCTTGGTCGTGAGGCTCGGCTCTATATTGTGCAACGCTTCAAATGAGGGCAGATCTTCTTTGTATACCTTGTACGTACGTAACCCGACTATTATCACAAAGATAACCGATACCGCCACCAGAATCAGCACCGAATTGCGGAAGCGGTTGCCGTGAAACCTGCTCTGGTTTACTGATCTTGCCATTGTGCAAAAGTCCTTTGCCGGGCCGATTAAGTCAACCAAAAACCTGCACTGGTATATCTGATTGATTTTAATCGACTCATTTACTATTGTACCCACGGGATCGGCTGTGGTCTCATACGGAGGATCAATAATATTCGGCAGGTTGCCGACAAAAATGATCATACAACGACAAGGAGAAAAGATTGTCCGAACTGGAAAAATTGTCACCGGAAACTCGACGGGAACTGGAACATCAGCTTAAAATAATCAGCCGCGGAACTGTTGACATGCTTCCGGCCGGTGAGTTTGAAACCCGGCTGGCCGAATCGATCGAGCAGAACAAGCCGTTGAGGGTGAAACAGGGGTTCGATCCGACCTCCCCCGATATTCACCTCGGGCATAGTGTCGGCATTCGCAAATTGAAGCAGTTTCAAGATCTGGGTCATCAGATCGTGCTGATTGTCGGTGACTACACCGGCATGGTAGGTGATCCGTCGGGCCAGTCGGCCACCAGACCGCAGTTGACCTACGATGACATTATGAAAAACGCCGAAACCTACCAACAACAGTTTTTCAAAATACTTGATAAATCGAAAACCGAGGTTCGGTTCAACGGTGACTGGTTCAGGAAGATGAGCTTTCTTGAGATTATGCAGCTGGCTCAGAAATATACCGTTGCCCGGTTGCTTGAAAGGGATGATTTCACCAAGAGGATGCGCCGGGGAGTACCGATCTCGATACATGAACTGTTCTACCCGCTGATGCAGGGGTATGACTCGGTGGCGATCAAGTCCGATGTTGAGCTGGGAGCTACCGAGCAAACTTTTAACCTGCTGGCCGCTCGTACGATACAGGAAGCGTACGGTGTCCGGCCGCAGTTGGTTCTGACCATGCCGATTCTGGTCGGCCTTGACGGGGAGCAGAAGATGTCCAAGTCGCTGGGGAACTATATAGGGGTTGATGAGCCGGCGAGGGAGATTTTCGGCAAAGTTATGTCGATTCCGGATAATCTCATCTATTCCTATTATGAGTTGGCTACCGATATCGATGAAAATGAGCTGGCCGAAATTGAATCGAAGCTGAAACAGCCTGAAGTCAACCCGATGGAGATCAAAAAACAGCTTGCTGAACGGCTGGTCGATATGTACCACGAGAAAGGAGCGGGGAAGAGGGCACGTAATGAGTTCGAGCGCGTGTTTTCAAAAAAACAGTTGCCGGATGAGATCCCCGAAGCGGACATCAGGACAATCAAACAATGGAATATCGACCCGGACAAAATATACCTTGTTCACCTGATAGCTAAAAGCGGTCTCTCCAAATCGAACGGCGAGGCGCGGAAACTGATAAGCGCCGGAGCTGTTACAATAAACGGCGGGAAAATTACCGACCCGGATTTTGAGTTCAAACTGTCCACGGAAACGATCCTCAAGGTAGGAAAACGCCGTTTCCTCAAGTTGTTGCCGGGCTGACCATCCGAACCGACTCTGTTTACAGTCGTATAATCAGTGTCGGCCGGGTATAACTTCACATGCGGTTCAAGGAGTGCGAATATTGTCCGGAAAAGTGAAAGTAATAGTTGTGCTGTTTCGTTCGTTGATGTTGCTGACCCTGATAGCGGTTGTCTTGTCCGGCTGCTCGGGCAGTAAGACCCGGCTAAGGTCGGCCGGGGATGAAAGCTCTATCCGGAAATCCCCCCGGGCGGCTTTCATCAGCCCCCAAACCGATCCCGGCTGGGTGGACAGTCGCGCTTTCAATTATTACGCCAATGCCGTGATTTTTGAGCTGGCCGGTTATATCCCGGAAGCGGCCGAGGGGTACCGTCTCGCCTTGCAGTATCATCCTGATTCCTACGAGATCAGGTTTTCATTCGCCCGGATGCTTATGTATCTGAAAAGATATGCTGATATCCCCGAAGCTCTCGATCCGATAGATCCCAAAGATGGTGATGTCTATGATATGCTGGCTACCGCGTACCGTTATCTCGGAGAGGAGGATTCGGCGCGGTGGGCTTACGCGCAGGTGGCGTTGCAGGATTCTCTGAACCGCAAGGCGTATTCGCACCTGGCGGCATCGTACCAGAGAGAAGGGGATATTGATTCGCTGATCTGGGCATACGAAAACCTTGCTCGGATTCAGCCGTATGATTTCTCGCTCCATTATGAGCTGGGCAAACTTCACTCCCGCCGTGGAAATGTTGAAGCCGCCCTTGAGCATTACAACAAATCGATCGAGCTGGAACCATCGGAAGCCAATATCCTCGCTTATGTACGCCTGAGCGATCTGTATCAGGCGATGGAGAAGTATGACGATGCTGCGTCAACGCTCAAGCTGGCTCTGAAAGTTGCTCCCGACGATGTTGTGATCAACAGGTATCTTGCTAATTACTATCTGGAGCGTGATTCGTTGTCTCAGTCGCTCACCTATGCCCGCAAGCTGACTGAGTTGACGCCTGACGACAACGCCGCCCGCTACCGGCTGGCCCTGGTTTATTACGGACTTGATTCTCTTGATCAGGCCCGTACGATTTTTGAAAATTTGGTCGAGACCGGTGAGGTGATGCCTTCGAATCATTTCTATCTCGGGCGTATCGCTATCCTGCAGGAAGATTACCTGGCGGCTCGTGATCAGTTTGTTACTCTCACCCAGCTTGTTGACACCCTGGCCCAGGGCTGGCTGGATCTGGCCTATGTTTATACTCAGCTTGGCCAGCCCGAGCAGGCGATCGGCGCCTATCAGACCGGTTTGGGCCGTGTCCACGATCCGGAAGAACGGACCCGTTTGTTGTTTGCGCTGGGCGCCTCTTACGAACAGGCGGGGCAGATCGATTCTTCCGTCACCGCATTTGAAAAACTGCTGGCTGTTACCCCCGATCATGCCGGAGCGATGAACTATCTTGGTTATATGTTGTGCGACCGGGGCGAACGGCTTGATTATGCGCGTGAGCTGATTGAGAAGGCGGTTTCCATGGACCCTGATAATGCCGCTTATCTTGATAGTTACGGCTGGGTATTTTATCGCATGGGGAAGTATGATCGCGCCCTGTCGCATTTGAAACGAGCCGCCGAGCTTGACAACGATCCGGTTATTCTCGATCATCTGGGCGACACTTACAAAGCGCTTAATGATTTGGAACAGGCTCGGAAATGGTGGCTGAAAGCCCTTCAGGAAGACCCGGACAACGAAGAAATCAAAAAGAAACTCGGTCAATGAGTCTTCGATTGTCGCGCACGTTTCTTGTTCTCTCGACAATAATCATAGCATTGATCCAGGGCTGTGCGGATGATCTGCCCCCGCCCGGCGGCGAGGTCGATAAAGTCGGTCCCTACCTGCTGGGGTCGGAACCGTTGACGGGCAGTGTCAATGTCGATCCCGGCAACAGCATCACTCTCTATTTTTCCGAACGGGTAGTCAGACCCAAAACCGGCCAGGCGGTCTTTATCTCGCCGCGTCCGGCCATGCCACCGAAGATAAAATGGAAAGGGGATCAAGTGGAAATCGTCCTGCCGGACAGTTTCAAAGCGAACCAGACGTACATAGTGTCGGCCGGTATGGTTATTAAGGACCTGCGTGGCAATCAGATCGATTCCGGCCTGACCATTGCGTTCAGCACCGGCCCGACAATCGCCTCGGGGAAAACGGCCGGCCTGGTTACCACCGATCAGGGACAGCCCAAAAGCGGCCTTTTGGTCGGACTTTTTGATCCTTCAGACCTGGCTGCTGCCAAACCCATCGACAGCCTGTATCCGTTGTATGTTGTCACGACCGGTTCCGAAGGTGCATTTACCGTAGATTACCTGCCGGATGAAGAGTTTCGCATGATTGCCTTCGAGGATCGCAACAACAACGGGCGGTTCAATCTAGGGACTGAACCGTTCGCGTTGCCGGACCGCTTTATTATTGTGGGGGGAGAAAGCCCGATTGACGATCTTCACCTCACCCTGCAATTCAGGGATACTACCTCACCCGAGGTCGTTTCCGGATCGTTCACTCAGGATAGGTTGATACGGTTGCGTCTTAGCCGAAAGATCGATATAGGTCCTGTCATACAAAACCCCGAGCGTTGTGTGCTGACTTCCTCAGACAGCAGTATAACCTTTCCCGCGTTGTCAATACTGGAACCGGATGAACCGGAAGAATCGCAGTTCAGTTTTTTCCCCGGTGAACTGCCGGAGGATGAGTACTCAGTGTCATTTCTCTGGGACAGCACCCACCCTCCGCTCAATTATTCAGGGATCAAAGTCGCACCGGTAAAAGATGAAACCGCTCCCCGGCTCGTGCGCCCGCCGACGACAGGACGGCGTGAGTTTGCCGACGAGGTTGACATAATGCTCGTTTTTTCGGAGCCGTTGGATACCAGCCTGTTTACGGATGGAACTTTCGTCATAAGATCCCCTTCGGATTCCGTGCTTCCTTTGACTCTGTCCTGGAGAGATCCTCTGCGTCTGAAACTTGATCCGGTGGTTCCCTTCACCGGAGGAAAGTACCGTCTGGATATAACCGAGTTCGAGTTGGCCGACTATTCGGGCAACCGTTTGGGTGACAGCCTCCGCACATTTTATTTCAATATTATTGATCCCGACTCGCTGGGTTCTGTTTCCGGAACATGCCGGGTGTTCATAGCAGGGAAAGAACGTGACCCTGTACATCTGACTTTTCAAAAAGTCGGCGGCCGTTCATTTGAACTGACCACACCCCCCGGAGTATTTCGCATGGAACTGCCCGGCGGTCGCTACCTTCTCTCCGGCTTTATCGACAGCGATCGTGACAGTGTGCTGAGTCCCGGTTCGATCAGCCCCTACATGCCGGCTGAAACGATGGCGGTGTACCCTGATACTATCTCAGTACGGGCGCGCTTCGAAACCGCCGAGATCGAGTTCGATTTCCGCTGATTCACATTGTTGGCGCCCAAAAGACCGATATTGTCGATAATAGAGATAATAGAATAGTGTATCTTTTTATAGAAAATACCTTGACAAGGTAGTCTGTCCGGTTAATATTATAGCAGTCCTTGATAATCGTAAGTCATCATGTCGTGTTGCGCGATCGGTTATTCAAGGTTCAGCATTTCTACTCACCGCCCGTCGTGGTGTCTTTTACCGAAGGGAAGATGAACAGGCGACGGATCGGAAATTTTCTGTCTCCCGTTCAAATGGATTAATTCATGTTTTGTTGATTAACTTTCAAGCACCGGGTTTGAGGGTATTGTGCTCATTTCCCGGAGGAGGTTTTTTCATGAAACGTTTCTTACCTGGACTGACGGCCGCATTGCTGGTCGTCGGATTTGGCGCCTATTGGGTGGTTGCCGACTGGAGTCCCGGTGACGGACACAAAATGCATTTCCCGCAACTGCCGGATGAAACCGGCTGGGCGGTGAATGCGACTCAACCGCTTATACTGGCTGATGACTTTATGTGTACCGAGACCGGATGGATCAAGGATATCCATTTCTGGGGGGCGTGGAAAAACGGGGTTGAAGGCCAGATCCAGCAGTTCGTGCTGAGTCTTCACTCCGACATTCCGGCGTCGCAAAGCTCGACAGGCTACAGTATGCCGGGGGAGACTCTGGCCGAATGGTATGTCGATACCTGGAATACGGTACCGATTGATCCGCCCACCATGGAAGGCTGGTACGATCCCCTGACCGGTGAAGTGATTCCGAATGATCACACACCGTACTTTCAGTACAATATTATTTTGCCGGAAGCTGAATGGTTTCCCCAGGATTCCGGGACTATTTACTGGTTGAATATCAGCGCCACTGTAGCTGATCCCACCGTAACCCAATGGGGCTGGAAATCGAGTGTCGATCACTGGAACGACGACGCGGTCTGGGCCGAGTGGGGCACTCTTAGCTGGATGGAAATGTATGAACCTGACGTTGTGGATACTCTCGTCAACGACTTCAACATTTTCATGGCTTTCGACGGTACTTTTCAGGGTGGCGGCGGGGGCGGTGCTTATGGTGACGGTTGGTATTACTATCCGGCATCCGATTGGTGGAATATCTGGTTCTACGACCACCCCATGAGCTATGACCGTTGGAAAGAGGTGTTGCTCCAGTTCGAAATCGATCTGATGGATCCCGGTTCCACCGGGTGGATCGACATCGCAGTCAACTGGTCCACAGATGTGTGGACGGACTCGAGCATGCCTCCGCTTCCCGGTAACGATCAGTTCATCGGGCGCGGTATCGTCTATTCCGGTCCGGTAATGCCGGGTATTTACGGCTATACCTGGGACATACTCGAGTACAACCCGGAATGGGTGTCGGTCGATGTGCGTGGCAACAATTTTATGATCCCGAACGGCGCGATCACTCATATCTGCTCGCGGCGCAACCCGGTGTCAATGGATTTGTCATTCGTTATCACCGGCGGGGTTAGTGTGCCGGATACCTGTAATTTCTATAAGTCGCCCTATCTGGATTATGTCCCGCAGGGGATGCCGGATTTCGACATGAAGCAACTTGCGTCCTGGACCGATGCGAACGGTCGGTGGTCGCATGACGGCCCGGCCGCGCTCGCCAACTGTTTGTGGTGGTTCGACAGCAAATTCGAACCGTCCCCGGTCGATCCGAGGCCGTTCTATCCCGGCCCGGGCAATC
>JAJRTA010000114.1 GCA_024278515.1 Candidatus Zixiibacteriota bacterium | reverse complement strand
TGTAAAAATAACCGGCTTCCGTTCCATAGCCGCAGGTGCCGCCCCACGAATTCCCCCAGCTGTTTTTGCATATCCAGGCGCCCGTACCGCCGGCATGGGACAGTGTATCGTCCCAGCCGACAATAAGCACCGCGTGATTGGGTGTCCAGGTTCCGGTATAGTAAATTACCGAACTCCCATCGTAGTTGTTGAATGTTGTCTGAAATGACGGATCATTGGCGTCGCCGGTGTACAACGCCGTATAGACAGGCCCGTTGTTGTAGATATGATTCTGCAGGGTCAGGGTTGCCGGGATAGCGTCAGCGGCGATTATTCGCCAGCCGGTCAGTGTCTTTTGATAGGTGCATCCGCTGTTGCAGGCGACATCGCTGGTCGTGTAAGGGTCGCACGACTCCAGTACGGTTGCGTTTTTCGAAAGAAAATTGGCCACGATGTCATAGCTTCCACCGTTGCAGGCGGTATTCTGGACATTGCATTCTTTCACGTTGTTTTCGGCGAAATCGAATGTCCCCTCGCTGTTGATCAGCATTTTGGATTCGAAGTCGGCAAGAGTGGCAAACGCGTAGCAGGCGCCGCATGATCCCTGGTTTTTCACCGAGGTTACATCACCGGTAGTGCGCCAGTCAAAACGGGTTGGTAGCACGACTGCGCTTTTGGCCGGCAGGTTGTATTCGGCCAGGTGGCGAAGATCCATACGCGAGGGTATAAAACCGCGACGCGGCGGCATCTCGGTATTGTTGCCCGGCAGTTCCGGCGCCAGTTGCGGCGCTTCGGTCTGCGCCGCTACGAATGAAGGTGAACCTGCGGCCGTGATCGTCATGAGAATCAAAATAGCGAACTTCAGCAGTTTGCCTGACATAAATATACCTCTGTTTAGCACAGGAATACTCCTGACTGTGGGTTGAATCCTTTTCTTTATGTTTCGACCTGAAACATTGAATCTTTAGAGTTACCGACAAAGTTCTTCCGGTCTTGTCAGGATAGGAGGACTGCCGGTTTGCATTAAAGAAACAGTGTGACCCAGCCATGATGACTGATAAAGAGTACGGTAACGTTCTCAGACAGGCTTATCATCCGGCCCATACTTCCCGGATGTGAACACCGGACGAACAGACATAAAAAAACCGGCGGCCATAGTTGACCGCCGGGTGTGTCTATCTAAAATATCGATGTGACCTACTCGGTCTTCGGCTCCTCCGGGCTGTCATCAGAAGAGGCCGATTCTTCGGTCGCCGTATCAGCAGCCTCAGGAGCTTTCTCAGCAGTCTGAGCTTCTTCCCGGGGAGCCTCGGCTGTTTCTGTCTCGGCTGCAGCCGCCTCTACCGGTTCAGACTCAGCCTGGGCTTTCAGAGATTCCGGCATGGCATCACCCAATGTTGTCGACCTGGGCTCATGCTTTTTCAAAAACTCTTCCAGCTCGGACTGCTCTCGCTTCTGGTAATAGGCCGTAACGGACAGCACCACTTTGCGCTGGTTCTTGTCCAGTTCGATCACCTGCAGAGGGATCGACTCTCCTTCGGTGAATCCGGTTGAGGCCTGCTCCGGGTCACGGTGCCCCAACTGGGCCATCGGGACAAACCCTTCCAGCTCGCCGTCGAGATCGACCACAAGACCACGATCAAGCACTTTAGTGATATTGCCGAGGCAATCAGTGCCGACCGCGTACTTGCGGGCAATCTCCGGCCAGGGATCTTCGGTAAGTTGCTTGAAACCGAGCGAGATGCGACGGTTTTCATGGTCGATCTTGAGGATCTTTACCTCCACCTGGTCCCCCTTCTTCATGATCTCCGACGGGTGCTGGATACGCTTGGTCCAGGACATGTCGGAAATATGAACAAGTCCGTCGATGCCTTCCTCAAGTTCCACAAAAGCGCCGAACGCGGTCAGGTTGCGTACCTTACCGGAAACAACCTTATTGGCGGGGAATTTCTCTTCGATCGTGGCCCAGGGATCCGGTTCCATCTGCTTGATGCCAAGCGACAGCTTCTCGTTTTCCTTATCCACGGACAGTATCACCGCCTCGACCTGATCGTTGACATTGAGAATCTTGGAGGGATGTTTGATATGCTGGGTCCAGGACATCTCGGAAATATGGATCAGTCCTTCGACACCCTTTTCAAGCTCGACAAAAGCGCCGAAATCGGTGATCGAAACCACGCGACCGGTAACTTTTTTGCCCAGCGGGTATTTCTGCTCGATGTTCTCCCACGGGTAAGGAGTCATCTGTTTCAGGCCGAGAGAGATGCGCGATGTTTTCTCATCGAAATCCAGAATCTTGACATCGATCTTGGCCCCGAGGTTGACCATCTCGGAAGGATGGCGAATCCGTCCCCATGACATATCGGTAATATGCAGAAGACCGTCGACACCGCCGAGATCGATAAAGACGCCGAAATCAGTGATATTCTTCACGATTCCCTGGCGTATCTGTCCGACCGCTATCTCCGAGAGTAATGACGAACGCATGGTTTCACGCTGTTCCTCAAGCACTACGCGACGGGAGATGACGATATTGCGCCGTGACTTGTTGATCTTGATGATCTTTACCGTCATCATCTGATTGATCAGGGCATCAAAATCAGGCACCTGTCTGAGGGCTACCTGCGAACCGGGCAGAAAAGCATCGACTCCCATGATGTCAACCACCAGGCCGCCTTTGATCCGACGAACCACCCGGCCTTCGATTTCCTCACCGGCGTCGTGGACCTCGCGAATCTTATCCCAGATACGCATGAAATCGGCTTTTTGCTTGGACAGGATGAGCTGTCCGGAAGAATCCTCGATCTGCTCGAGAAAGACCTCGATTTCATCGCCGACCTTGATATTCAAGGGCGCCGGGAATTCACTGATAGGGATAATCCCCTCGCTTTTGAAGCCGACATCGACAATGACATCATCACGGGTCACGCCCATAACGGTGCCGGAGACAACTTCGCCTTCACGGATTGAACGAATCGTGGAGTCGTACATGTCGACCATCGATTGATAGTCGGCCACATCGTAAACAACTCCCGATACGTCGGTGATTTTGACCGCCGCAACTTCCGGGGCCGGTTCAGGCGCCGGCATAGTCGAACGCACCTTGGCTTTTTCCACCATGCGCTGGTGGCGGCTGGTCATTACCCGCTCAAACTTTTCCTCTTGCTTATCAACTACCTGCTCCACCGTGGTGGTGTCGGTTCTGGTAAGTTTGACTTTGGTTTTTTTTGTCTTTTTGGCAGCGCTGGCTTTGCGCTTGGAGACACTGGCGGGCGTTTTTTGGGTTTTGGGTTTTTTGGCTTCGGCCATTTACAGTAAAGAACCTCCTTACATCATCCCAACGGTTTTGGTTTTTTCCTTTTATGGGAAAACCGTCAAGACGCCACAAATGAGCTTGTGGCAGCCGCTAAAGTAACCTGAAATCGAAAAAGGTCAAGTCATTTATTGCAAAACGGCTGATGTTTTATAATCGGCGGTATGATGCTTAATTTTTAGCTGTCGGCGGCATCCTTTTCCGCCAAAGCCTTGATCCGGGACATGACCTCTTCAGCGATTCTGATGTAATCTTCCTTGGTCGCCTGAAAAGATTGCACCCACTCCGATGAAAGAGGCGGCCCGAAGGTCAGCCTGAGACGGCACCGTCCCCGGAAGCAATCTTTCAGACGATCGGAGTTTTCCAGGTACGCCGGTACGATCGGACAACCGGCCCGCACCGCTACCATGCCGATGCCCGGCTTGGGTTTCAAAAAATCGGTGTCCCTGGCCCGGGTGCCTTCAGGAAAAACAGTCAGGCCGTAGCCTTCATTAAGAACTCTCACACAGTTTTCAAGAGCATTTCGATCGATCGTCCCGCGTCTCAGCGGCAACGCATTGGTGCGACGAATAAGCCAGCCTAAAAGACGGTTTTTGAAAAGCTCCTGTTTGGCCATGAAATAGACCTGCCGGGTCGCCCAGGTGCCGAGTATCGGCGGATCGAAATATGATTTGTGATTGCCGGCAAGAATAAAACCGCCCTCTTTCGGGATATTCTCCTGACCGGAAACTTTCAGCCTGAAAAAAAGGGTGAAGACAACACGGGTTATCAACCAACCGGTAAAGTACAGGATTTTCATGCCTGCTCAATGTGAGTGCGTATGAGGTCTATAATCCGATCCACCTGGCCTTCAATGGTCAGGTCGGAAGTGTCGACGATGAAAGAGTCATCTGCCCTGGTCAGGGGCGAGTGTTCACGACCGGAGTCGTATTTGTCACGTCTGATAATGTCGGCTTCCTGCTCTTCGACTGTCGTAGTTATTCCCATACGCTTCAGGTCCAGAACCCGACGTTCCGCACGGGTGCGGGTGTCGGCATCGAGATAGATTTTGATGTCGGCATCGGGGAAAACAACGGTCGTTGTGTCGCGGCCTTCGGCGACTACCGACCCCTCCCCGGCCATCTCCTGCTGTCGGGCCACCATCGCCTCGCGGACCTGCTTATGAGCGGACACTTCGGAAACATGTCCGGTAACTTCGGGGGTACGAATTTCGGTAGTGATTTCCTGATCGCCGACAAATACGCGGTTATTATCGTTTTCGGTTTTGAACTCAAGCGGCATCGTACGGGCCAGCTCACCGAGCTTGTCTCCGTCTGAAGGCGCGATCCCGTCTTTGAGCGCGCACCAGGTTACGGCGCGATACATGGCGCCGGTGTCGAGGTAAGTGTAACCCAGACGGGCGGCCAGGATTCTCGAAGTGGTTGACTTGCCCGACCCGGCGGGACCGTCGATAGCGATGATTCTGCCTTTCAGGCTTTCGAGGTTGAGCTTTTCGTCATTCATGATGCAAATGGTAGCGTCCCGGCATCGTCTGCGCAAGAGGGAAATGAGGGTAGGGTATTCGCCGTCTGCAATTCTTGTCGTTCCGGCCTGACCCGGAATCCGGGCGGTTGAATCGACACACCCCGTCGCGCCTTCGGCTGGAGCCGCCCCTCTCAAGAGGGAAAAAGTGATAAATCAGTGTCTTATGTTCCACAAATGATTAGGTTCCGCGAAGCCCCTGATTTCCTATCTGCCAGATTCATACCCCCGCAAGCCCCACCCTGAAGGGTGGGCCAGCAAACCCGCATGACAAGTTGTGATGACGCTTCCGTTGAGAGTAATTACGGGCTTAAGGGAGTGTTGAAAAAGTCTCTTTATTCTGTTGCGGTGGATCCTGCGGATTCGTGCTGACGAATCCGTGTGACCCGCCGCCGTTACATGACAGGGAGCAAGTGAAAGTCGGAACCCACAAGGGGTTCCAACCTACAGCTTTCAGTGTGTTCAGGACCCGGCACAACTATAAATTGCCCGCTCCCCCCTACTTTCCCAGCTTCTCCAGCACCCAGCCCTTGAGGCCGCCTTTTTCGATGATCGTCTTCATAAAAGGCGGGAAGGGGGCAAATGTGAACTCCCTGCCCTTGGTATGGTTGATAATCGTGCCGCCGAACATGTCGATCTCGAGTTCATCACCCGCTTCGGTGGCCTCGACACATTCGGGGGATTCGAAAATAGGCAGACCGATGTTTATAGCGTTGCGATAAAAAATCCGCGCGAACGATTTGGCGACTATGCCTCCGATTCCCGACGCTTTGATCGAGAGCGGCGCCACCTCGCGCGAGGAACCGCATCCGAAATTGTCGTCGGCCACGATCACATCACCTTTGCTGATCTTCTTGTGGAAGTCGGCGTCGAGGTCTTCCATGCAATGTTCGGCCAGCTCAGCGTCATCGGTAAGATGGCACCATCGACCCGGCATGATGACATCGGTGTTGATATTCTCACCGACGCGGTAGACTTTTCCTTTGATATTCATAACTGCTCCTATACCTCATCCGGAGTGCCGATTCGTCCCAACACCGCCGAGGCGGCCGCGACGGCCGGGTTGGTCAGGTAAACTTCCGACGACAGGTGTCCCATCCGTCCGGCGAAATTGCGATTGGTGGTCGACACGCATACTTCGTTCTCTCCCAGCACACCCATGTGACCGCCGATACACGGTCCGCAGGTCGAGGTGGAGAAGATACATCCGGCGTCGATGAAAATCTGCGGCAGACCCTCATCGAAAGCCTGACGGGCGATCCTTTGCGATCCGGGCAGGATTATCACGCGCACGTTGTCGGCAACTTTACGTCCCCTGAACACTTCCGCGGCCCGTCTTAAATCCTCCAGCCAGCCGTTGGTGCAGGAGCCGATTACCGCCTGATCGATTTTTACATCTTTAACCTCGGAGATATTTCTGACATTATCCGGCGAGAACGGACAGGCCACCTGCGGCTCGATATCGGAGACGTCGTAAACGCGCTCCAGTGCGTAGACGGCGTTGTCGTCCGGTTTGGCGACATGGTACTCAGGTTGATCCACGAGGTATCGGGGAGTTGATTCGACCAGTTCTCTGGTTTTGTCGTCGAACCGGAACAGCCCGGTTTTGGCGCCCGCTTCGATAGCCATATTGGCCATAGTGAAACGGTCCCAGATCGGCAGTTGGTCGAACACATCTCCCTGGAACTCTATGGCCATGTAAGTCGCGCCTGCCGTGCCGAGATCTTTCAGGGTGTGCAGAATGAGGTCCTTGCCGTAAACGTGCGGACGCAGTTTGCCGTTGTAGATCAACCGCGCCGACCGGGGTACTTTGAGCCAGACCTCGCCGGTGGCCCAGGCGGCGGCGATATCGGTGGACCCGACCCCGGTGGAGAAACTGTTGACGGCGCCGGCGGTGCAGGTGTGCGAGTCCCCGCCGATCATGATCTGTCCCGGAAGGATGATCCCTTCCAGGGGAATCACGGCATGCTCGATCCCGGCCCGGCCAACTTCAAGGTACCATTTCACGTTATGCTTTCGCGCAAAATCGTGCACCACTTTGGCGATCCCGGCGGCGTTGATGTCTTTGGCCGGAGAGAAGTGATCCGGAATCAGGCAGACCTTCTCCGGGTCGGCCAGTTTTTCGATTCCCCATTTGTTGAGTTCTTTGATGGCCAGCGCCGCGGACAGTTCGTTGGCCATAGCCATATCGACCGGCACATTGACAATCTGTCCCGGCGTTACTTCGGTTCCGGCGTGTTCGGCCAGAATCTTTTCTGCTATCGTATAACCCATGCTGTTTCCGTCGGTGGTATCCTTGTTATTTCGACTCCCCTTTGCCGGGGGTAATCTGTTCGTTCCATTTGTCCAGCGTATCCAGAGGCGCGTCATCTTTTTCAAAAGAGCGGAACTTAACCAGTTCTTCAAGTTCTTCTTCGGTGAGCACCCGGTTATGCTGCTTGGCCGCTTTGAAAATCTCGTCGACAAGTTTTTTGTCCGGTTCGATCCCCCGCACTTTCAACCAGTAGACGATATTCGATACTCCGGACATGAAGCCGATTTCGATAATCTGTCTAAGTCCGATCATTCCGGCCGGTACGCCGGAATAGACCCGGTCGGCCAGCCAGTCGTGTCCTTTATTCTGCGCTTTGATAATCGCAGCCGCGTGGACGCCGGTCGAGGTGCGGAAAGCATCGCGGCCCATAGCCGGATAGTTCCAGGCAGTCGGCGCGTCGCACGCTTCGGAGGCCAGTTTACAGTAACGGGCCAGGCCGGTGAGGTCGTTGTCGATAATGCCTTCAAGTTTGAGATTGATAAGCAAAAGGTCCATCGCTGTGTTGCCGACTCTTTCACCGATCCCGAGAGCAGTGGCGTGTACCCGGTCCGCGCCCTGGCCGATCGCGGCCATCGTATTCGGCAAGGCCAGCCCGCGGTCGGAATGGCCGTGCCAGTCGATTTTGGTTTCAGGATTGATCTCTTCGACCAGTTTACGGACATACTTCATCAGGTAATGCACGCCGATCGGTGTGGCATGGCCGACCGTATCACAAACACAGATCCGTTCAGCCCCGGCGTTGATCGCGGTCGTGAACAGTTTGCGAAGGGTTTCGGGATCGGCCCGGGTCGTATCCTCGGTTACATACATGACCGGCAGCCCGTTTTCAACGGCATAGCTGACCGCTTCTTCGGTGAGTTCGACCATTTTATCGATGGTCCATCCCTCGGCATACTGACGGATCGGAGAAGAACCGATAAACGAACAGGCTTCCACGGCATAGCCGGTTTTCTGTGAAATCTCGATCAGCGGTGTGATATCCGCCTTGACTGTTCGCACGGCGCAGTTGGGACGGAGTTTCATCTTGTTTTTGACAATATGATTCACCATCGCGGTGATATCCGCCTGCGCCCGCGGTCCCGAGCCGGGCAGGCCGACATCGGCGCACTGTATGCCGAGGCCTTCCATCAGCTCGAGCAGTTCTATCTTCTCTTCGATAGTCGGATCGGTGATCGATGGTGACTGGAGCCCGTCGCGGAGAGTTTCATCGTCCAGCTCCAGGTTCTCTTTATGACGGAACGCGAACTTCTTGTATCGGTTCCAGTCAAAGATCAGTTCATCTTCGGTCGGCTGTTTGACCATGACACATTCCTTATATCTTACTTATTTCTGACTTTTCATGACGCGACATCAGCTCAGCGTAGTTTTTCTCGACCTCGCTTTGCATTTTTTCAGCATCTTCATCCGATATGAAACGGAATCTTCCCTGAAGTTTCAAGTATTCCGCCACCGGAACCGACGCCGACCGGTAGGTGATACGAAGACGACGGCCATCGTAGAGTTCGTACAACGGGAACACATTCGACTCCACAGCCATTCGGGCGATAGCGATGCTGTCCGACGGATCCGATTTCCAGCCGGGCGGACAGGGAGAGTACAGGTGCAAAAAACGCAGCCCCTTGATTTCCCGGGCGCGTTTTACTTTCGCTTTCAGATCATCAAGAAAGGCCGGTGACGCGGTGGCCAGGTAGGGAATGCGATGGGCCGCCATGATCGCGTCGATATCTTTTTTCGGCTCCTCTTTCAGGCGCGACGCGGGAGTAGTGGTGGTCCAGCTGCCGGTGGGCGTGGCGGAACTTCGCTGCATGCCGGTGTTCATGTAGGCTTCATTATCGTAACAGACATACAGAACATTTTCATTCCGTTCGGCGATTGCCGAAAGCGCGCCCATGCCGATATCGAAAGTCGCGCCGTCCCCCGCCCAGGCCAGCACCGTTACATGAGACCGCCCGGATTTCTCAAGACCGGCCCGCACGCCGGCCGCCGCCGAAGGCGTAGCGCCGAACGGAACATGCAAATACGGCACCGGTGAAAGGGAATGGGGAAAAACACCGTCGGTGACCGCACCGCATCCGGCCGGAGCTACCACTATCGTTTCCGGTCCGAGGACATCGAGCACATGACGAAACAGTATCTTCTCGCCGCAACCGGGGCAGGCGGTATGACCGTAGAGGTCGTGCGAAGCGCAAAATTCGTAGTCCGGACGATCGTTCATCGGTTCAGTCCTACCCAGTTTATTTTTGAAGATTCCGCCCGGCCGTTTTCGAGCGCGTCAAACATTTTTTCTATATTGTCCGCGGTAATATCACGACCGCCCAGACCGGCTACAAACTCATGCACCGGTCGGTGGACTCCCTTTCGGAGCAGGGCCGCCCGCACCTCCTGCGAGAACACGCCGCCGGTGCCGGGTGAAAGGTTACGGTCGAGCACTCCGATGACGGCTTCGGCGGGCAGATGGTCGATCAACGATTCCGCCGGGAACGGACGCAACTGGCGGAGCCTGAGGATACCCGCTTTGCGCCCCTGTTCACGAAGTTTATTGACGGTGTGCAAAGCTGTCGATGCGGCCGAACCGGTGACGATCAAAACAGCCTCGGCGTCCTTCGCATGATATGCTTCTACCGGCAGATATTGTCTGTCGAATGATTTGTGGAACTGTTTGTAAATATCGTCGATTACCGACTGCGCCCGTTCGAAAGCGGCGTGGAGTTTGTAACGAAACTCCATGAACATGTTCGGCATGGTGCCGCCGGAGAAAGTCCGTGGTGCTTTCGTGTCAAGCAGGTATTCCGCTTTGCGCGGCGGCAGGAACCTGTCGACCTGTTTCTGCTCCGGTATGTCAACCGGTTCGTTGGTGTGCGAGATGAAGAACCCGTCGAAACAGACCATGGTCGGGATCAACAGTTGCTCGGCTATCCTGAACGAACAGACTACGGTGTCGAGGATCTCCTGATTGGACCAGCAGTAGAATTGCAGCCATCCGGTGTCGCGCTGGGCCACCGAATCGGTCTGATCGCACCAGATAGTCCAGGGGGCGGCCATGGCCCGGTTGACATCGACCATCACGATCGGTAACCTCGCGCCCGAGGCCCAGAACAGGATTTCGTGCATCAGCGCCAGCCCCTGAGCCGAGGTGGCGGTAAAGGTACGCACACCGGTTGAAGCCGCCCCGACAAGAGTGGCCATCGCCGAGTGTTCCGATTCGACCTTGACAAAACGCGCGTCCAGTTCGCCTGAGCCGCAGAGTTCGGACAGTTTTTCGGAGATTGTCGTCTGCGGGGTGATGGGATAAGCTGAAATCACCTGCACACGGGCGAGCCTGACCGCCTGCGAAACCGCCTCGTTACCGGACAGGACTTTTTTCATACAGCCCGCCCTCCCTGCATACCGAGGGTTCCGGAGGGACATTCTTTGGCGCAGATACCGCACCCTTTGCAGTAATCCAGATTGGCCCGGTAACCGCCGGGGGTGCGTACGACGGCCAGGTCGGGGCAGAAGTTGTAGCAGTTGTCGCATTCGAAACAGACGCCGCAGGAAAGACAGCGGTTGGCTTCATCGGCGGCCGCAGAAATATCCGATGACGATTTGAGTTCGTCCCTGAGATGCGCGCGCCGGGCGGCGTTCAGACGGGAGAAGTAGGCGAAGTTGACATCTTCCGCGCCGGCGACTTCCGTCACCCGCGCCGCCGGTTCAAACGGTACCCCTTTCAGGAAAGCGTCGATCTGTTCGGCGGCCATTCGTCCCGAGGCAACCGCGTGTGGCACGGTGCGCGGTTGCGGCAGAATATCTCCACCGATGAACAGTTTATCGCGGAGGTTGTCCTCGACCCCGGAGAGGTCAAGGGTCCAGTCGGCATTATAGACCAGTCCCCCGGCAAAACTGATGTCCGGATCTTCTCCGATAGCGGCGAAGACCTGATCAACTGTCATGTCGAAATCATTCCCTTCAACTACGACCGGGCGGCGGCGGCCGTCTTCGTCCGGTTCCCCCAGTTCCATCCGGTGGCATGACAGTTTCAGGCGGTTGCCGGTCGATTCGATTTTGAACGGCGCGACCAGAAACTCAAGGTCGATCGGTTCTGCTTTCATCTCTTCGATCTCTTCAGCAAAGGCGGGCATTTCATTTTCAGTGCGACGGTAAAGTACGGTCACTTGTCCGCCCAGGCGACAGGCCGAACGGGCGACATCGCAGGCGGTATTGCCGCCGCCGACCACCGCGACCTGCTTTCCGTTCAGGTCAATATTCTCTCCTGAGTTAATCCGCTTGAGAAAACCAAGTCCGGATTCCACCCCTTTGGTGTCCTCACCGCTCACAAACATCTTTTTCGATTTGTGCGCGCCGGTCGCGAGGAAAATGGCGTCGTAACCGGCCAGATCGCGCAGTTCCATATCGCGGCCAAGCCGTTTCTGCGGTTTGAATTCAACGCCGTCCAGTACACGATCCAGCTCAGCTTTCAGAGTATCCTTGTCAAGACGGTATGAAGGGATACCATACTCGAGAATCCCGCCCGGTTTTTCATTCTCATCAAAGAGAGTGACCGACACGCGGCGCTGTCTGAGGTAATGTGCCGCCGCCAACCCGGCCGGTCCGGCTCCGATCACCGCCACTTTATGCGGACCGACGGGAGGAAGCTCCGGCCGGTATGCTTTGCTGATACCCCAGTCACCGATAAGCCGTTCCACCGAGCGGATCTGCAGCTCGGTGTCGAAAGATTGACGGTTACAGTCGGTCTGGCAGGGATGATAGCATACTCGGCCGCAAACAGCGGGCAAGGGGTTCTTTTCGGTCAGCAGGTTGAACGCTTCGGCCACTTTACCCCGTTTCATCAGGTCGAGATAGCCGCGGATATCCTCACCGGCCGGACAGTTGAAATTACACGGGGGGAGTTTCCCGCGATGGGCCGGGGTGCTGGATCGCCAGGACCCGGTTTTGTTCCATGACATTCTCGCTTCACTGACCGGAAGCTCCGGCATCTCGGCAAGTGTTTTGAAGGCGACAAACTTACTCACAGCAGGACACCTGTTCAAAAGCGGATCGGACCGCCTGAAGATTCTTATCTGTTTTCTGCGGCACTTTGGCTTCCACCGAGGCGAGCAAATGATCGAGTTCGAGATCACCGGCCATTTTTGCGTAAGCGCCGAGCATTGCCGTATTGACCAACGGTTGCGCGCTCGATCCCAGACCGCATTCCAACGCTATAGCTGTGGCGTCTATGATAGAGACGGAGTAATCTTCAAGTTCGGGCGGCCGGACGGTACAGTTGATCAACAAAGCAGCGTCAGGTTTGACGGAAGGCTTGAAAGTCGGCGCCTGAACGATATTTTCGGCAAAGACCAGTCCGGCATCGGCTTGATAAATCTGGCTGCGCAGATAGATGAATTGATCGTTTATGCGCATAAAGGCGGTTACCGGTGCGCCACGACGTTCCACGCCGAATGACGGAAAACTCTGCACCTGGAAGCCCTGGCGAAAATATGCGTCGGCCAGAATCTCCGAGGCCACCACCGCACCCTGGCCGCCGCGACCGAAAAATGTAATCTCTCTCATACAACCATTCCATCAAACACTGTCGCGACCGAAACAATCCAATTAACGGAAATCATCAGCCGGGCGCAAGTGGCGTGAGGGCGGATTGTGCAAATGAAAAAGGCTGCAACCGGATGTGGTTGCAGCCTGATGTATCTCTGCGGGATTGAACAGGTCCGGTTACCTTACCACGTATCGCTCCGTGATATCCTGATTGGTGACCGCATCGTAAACTTTGTATTCTTTTATGGGCAGAGTGGTGTCACGGATGACATTGATTTTGAATTTATGCGCTTTCATAAGGCGGCCGATCCGGTTGGTACCGTTGTCCATCATGGCCCCGGCCAGATCAGGATTAAGCACGAGGTGAAAATTGTTGAATTCGCGGTCGGCCCTGGCCCGCATGAACCAGCGCTCGATCTTGGTGGCCATAGTGTCTTTGGATATGATTCGTCCAAGTCCTTCACAATAAGGGCACTGATCGGACAAAGCGGCCATGTGCGACTGGCGGATCCGCTCGCGGGTCATTTCGATAATACCGAACTCGGTAACCGGGTTGATCGCGCGCTTGGCCCGATCCAGTTCAAAACACCGCTTGAACTCTTCGTACAGTTTGCGGCGGTTATCCCGGTTATACATATCGATAAAGTCGCAGATAATAAGGCCGCCGATATCACGCAGGCGAATCTGACGGGCCGCCTCGCGGGCAGCCAGCATATTTGTTTCGAAAATAGTCTGTTCCTGATCTTTCCGTCCGACAAACCGCCCGGTGTTGACATCAATGGTAACCATCGCCTCGGTCTGATCGATAACGAGGTAAGCGCCCTTTTTGATCCAGACCTTGCGTTCGAGCATTTTCTCGATTTCCGGCTCCAGGTTGTACAGGTCGAACAACGGAAGCTCGCCTTTGTACAGCTCGACCCGATTTTTCAAATGAGGCGCTACCTGGCGGGCATAACTGATGATTTTTTTGTAGTCGTCACGGTTGTCAACCAGAAGCTTCTGAACATCGTCGGTAAAAATATCCCGAATCCGCGTAACGATCACATCCGCTTCCTTATGGATCAGAGCCGGAGCTTTGGAACTGTCCGCCTTTTTCTTCAAACGGCTCCAGAGTTTCATCACCCGTTTGATATCGCCGACAAAATCCTTCTCGCTTTTACCTTCGCCTTCGGTTCTGACGATAAGACCGAACCCCTCCGGTCGTAAAGGAGCCAGAAGTTTGCGCAGACGTTTTTTCTCTGCCCAGTTGGAGATCCGTTTCGACACCCGGATATGATCATCATCAGGCACCAAAACAAGGAATCGCCCCGGTATCGATATTTCGGTGGCGACGCGGGGACCCTTGGTGGAAATCGGTTCCTTGATAACCTGAACCAGCACTTCCTGGTTTCGTTTCAGGACTGTTTCAATCCCGGCCCGCCGGGTTTTGCGGACTATCTCAGCCGGGGCTTCTTCGTCCAGTTCCTCAGCTTCACCGTTACGGCTGTAAACTTTGCCCACATCGGAAGAATGCAGGTAGGCCGCCTTCTCAAACCCGATATCAACGAACGCCGCCTGCATACCGGGTAACACGGTTCTGATAACTCCTTTGTAAATATCGCCGACCATCCGGTCGACATCAGCCCGCCCCGATTCCAGTTCGACCAGACGGTCATCTTCGATAATCGCTACGCGGGTTTCATACTCGGTGGAGTTAATTAGTATTTCTTTTTTCATTTTTTCTTTTCTGCCCCCGTGATTATTTCTCCGAACAGTTCGCCCGGTTGTGGCTTGAAGCCGTTTAAGAAACTTGCGCCGTCCATTTCCTTTTTCCCCTCCGGCACCAGTGATTTGACTTCAATCACGGAATTTGCGCACTGAACCAGCAGCCGCTTTTTGTCCGGCAGTACGCTGCCCGGACGAATATCGGCTGAGCCTTCGACATCAGCCCGACTTGCGGCAAGAATCTTGATTTTTTTCCGCCTGAACGTTGTCGCGGCGCCGGGACGAGACGACAGGCCGCGCACGAAGTTCCGCACCTGCTCAGCCGGCAGGCCGAAGTCGATCATGACACTTTCCGGGGTCAGTTTCGGCGCCGGCGTGGCCAGTTCATCAGGCTGCGCCTGTGGCCTGAAACCCGGTTGCGCGATCAGGTCAAGCGTTTTCAGCAAAAACGGTCCCGCTATTTCAGACATTTTACCGGCCAGCGAGTCGTAATTGTCCTCGTCGTCGATAGTAATCTTTTCCTGCAAAATCATGTCACCGGTATCGACTGTCCTGTTCAGAAAGAAGCTGGTCAGTCCGGTTTCTTTTTCTCCATTAATAAGCGCCCAGTTTATCGGGGCCGCGCCGCGGTATTTCGGCAACAACGAGGCATGTAAGTTGATCGACCCGTATTTCGGCAGCGTGAACAGCTTCTCCGGCAGAATCCGAAAAGCCACGACCACGAACAGCTCAGGCTCCATAGCGGCCAACTGTTCATAGAGTTTCCGGCTCTTGAGTGTTCTCGGTTTCAGGACCGGCAAATCCAGTTCATGAGCTGTTTCACAGACCTCGGAAGGACAAAGCGAGCGTCCCCGGCCGCGCCGTTTATCGGCGCCGGTTACGACCGCCAGCAGTTCGTGAGAGCTTTCCTGCAAAGCCCTCAACGGTTTGCAGGCGAAAACAGGCGTACCCATGTACACTACGCGCATAGTTTCAATTGTTTACCGTGAGCCGAACGAATCGGCGATGGTGCGACGGGCGTGACCCCGTCTTCGTGTGGTGCGGCGATTATGCCGCGCAGGAAGATTTGGCCAGTTTTTTGAGCCGGCCTCTCAATAATGTACGGGTCAGTGGTGTCATGCGTTCGATATACAGCACTCCCTCGAGATGATCGTATTCATGAAGAACGGCCCGGGCGGCCAGGCCGCCCGCTTCGAGCACGAATTCATGTCCCTCCAGATCCGTTGCCTTGACCTTTACTTTGGCCGGTCTCACGATCTTCTGGTAGATACCCGGGAAAGAAAGACACCCCTCCTCCATTTCGACCTCATCTTCGGTCTCGATAATCTCCGGGTTGATAAATACTCTGAGAGTTTCAGTAATGTCGATCGCCGACAGATCGATAATAAATACACGCTTGAGCACACCGATCTGGACTGCCGACAGTCCCAGACCCTTCGCTTTTTTGAGGGTATCCACCAAATCGGACACCAAATCTTTCACTTGCTGGTCGATGACATCGACCGCTTTTGAAACTTCCCGCAGAACCGGGTCGCCGTATGTGACGATCCGTCGCTCAGCCACGGTACTCCTCTTTTCATTGGTCGACCCGGGCGGCAATCGAGCTTTTCAGGAACTCCATTTTGACATCATTGCCGACTTTGAGTACAATTCGACCCTTATCTTCGTCGATGGCAAAAATGACGCCAAACATACCGCCGGAGGTTACGACCTTATCACCTTTTTTAAGCTCATTCAAGAGCTTTTCGTGTTCTTTTTGTTTCTTTCTTTGCGGCCGGATGAGAAGCAGGTACATCAGGACGAAAATCAGTCCAAACCAAACCAGGGTGAAAACTCCGCCACCACCGGCATCCTGTCCTCCGGCCATCAAAACGGGCCAGTTGCTAAACAAACTTACTCCTTGTAATATCGGCTTAACTGCTCAAAAACTGAACAGACATAATTTCCTGGACCGAATATAGCTTTCCGGCCGTTGTTTGCCAAGTATTTGTTTACCCTTGTAAAACAGGCGGAAACAGGCGCAGGTTCCGTCCGACAACGACAAAAGAAAATAGGACAACTGCCGTGAGAGAACCAGCGGACTACAGGGGCGGCACTCAATCTTCCTTAGAATCGTCGAAAGAAAGGTGCTGGCTGGATTGCCAGCAGGTCTGTAATCCTGTTGCGAGCTCCGGAGCCCTCGTGTAAAGGCAGAATTACATCCCTTCCCTGATCAGTGGTTGCATCCGGAAGAATGGGTAGAGATATGTGAAGCATCCACTCCGTACTTTTCAGCAAGTGACAGCACAATGCCGATATACTTTTCATGGGTGCCTTTGCCCATCTGATCAGACTCGACATTTTCAAAAGCCTT
Organism: Candidatus Zixiibacteriota bacterium; assembly: GCA_024278515.1. GTDB lineage: Bacteria > Zixibacteria > MSB-5A5 > GN15 > FEB-12 > JAJRTA01. Next base: position 1,850 of record JAJRTA010000114.1, on the reverse strand, counting down.
CATCAGTCGCTTTTGATCTTCTTCACTCAGGAAATTTTCAGCCATAGGGTACAGGATGCCGTCTTCTTTTTGAATATGATCCCTGAGCAGATGGATGTACCCGTGCGCGTTCCGAATGAACTCCTGAAGAGCCTCGGAATCGCCTTTGGCTGCTCCTGAAACATTATCAGACATACCTTTAACGAAGGCGCGGCCCTGATCATGCTCGAAAAGCATTTGCCCCACGGGGCCGCCTTCTTTGGGCATGCCCTTTTCAATCAGAGTTGCAAACAGGATATTTTCTTCTTTGCCGTGATGACACTTGTCGGCAAAGGTGCGAATCACATCAATTGCCAGCAGCGCCGATTCCTCATTCAATTTGCCGGTACTTTCAGCTTCTTTGGAAATATTTCCAAGACAGGTCAGAACCACCTCAATGACACGGTGTTCTTCTTGCAGTATTTTAGTCAGTTCCAAGCTTAACTCCTTTTATTATCTTTATATAAAGACAATAATATACCGTGTCGGGTTCCGATGTTTTCTTTCATCACAATTTTTTTCCAACAGAAGCCGGTAATGTCGAGACGAAACGAAAAATTTAAGCACGGCATCTTTTTGGTGCTAGTTTCTCTTGAGTGCTTGTTACAATCTAATAATTAATTTCTGCGCGGCAAATAACCACTTGCTATTTTGGTGAACATCAACTCAAGACTGTCCTGATGCCGTAAGTTACATTCCGATAAACTTTATAATCACACAGCGGTCTTCACCTGCTCGAACACGTCCCGGCAACTTAAGTCCTTCGCCTCTAATATCAGCAATCCTTTCCGGAGGGATTCCCTTGTCAATAAGATAATCAGCGACACTCTGTGCTCGATCACGAGCCAATCCATTTGGGTCGTCCTTATACTGACAAGAGTCCGTCATCGGAGTAGCATCAACAAAGCCTGTAAGGCACACCAATTCATTTGAAGAACGTTTAAGTCGTTTCACAACTTTTTCTTCAAGAGTTTGTTTTTGTGCCGGTAACAGCTGAGTTTGACACATTGAGAACCTGTCAATTGTGACATCGTCCGGTTCGAAGTTATACCCCTTGAAAATATCTTCAATTTTTACGTGGTTGGAGAAGAAATAATCACCCCTTGATTCGAATCTGACCATAGTATCAGAATATGCAAAACCGCACGGATCGATCATAGTGCTGAGAGTATCCCTGGGCAGATCTTTACCGATCATTATTGCTGCCCCCAGGGATGAAATTTTTCGGTACCTGGTCAGCTTGGCTAAAGTATTCTCCCTGTAACTAACATACCCGACCCGATATTTGGCTGTATCCAGCGGCGGCAGTCCTTTCTTGACGACTTCCCCGCTTATTACTCTCAAGATCTCTTGTTCCACACTTTTACCATCAATGAACCCCATAATTATTGAATCATCCAGCCAGATCATCGGTTGTACATACTCAGTGTATTTGCCCATGTATGGTTGACCATAGGGATCTATTTGTGAACCGAGCGGGCCAAGTTCGCGATGCTCAGGCTGACGTGAAAGAGTGCTGTCCCAGCGATAACCAAAATACTGGCCGCTGTCAAGATCGATAAAATGGAAGAGAGTATTATCGCTTCTCAGGTTCCGGACGATTGTATTGTCCTTGTTGAACAACACAGCAATAAACACTCTGTCATCTTTTGATTTACCCTCACTCAGCAACCCGGCTTTGGTGTTGAACGGGTCCAACTCCAGTACGAAGTCAAGATCAACCTTGAAGAACTTGATATCCCTGAGATCCCCGACAGAGTAACTGACCTCTGGACACTTTGGACATGGAGGACAGGGTGGGGGCGGCGGACAACTGTCGTGGCAAAAAGCCG
>JAJRTA010000113.1 GCA_024278515.1 Candidatus Zixiibacteriota bacterium | reverse complement strand
GGTCGTATCGGCAAGTAAAGGAAGGTACGCCAGCACGGATTCACGATAGAGTCGTTGCGCCTCGAATAGTTTCCACCGTTGCAGCTCGTAAGCGGAAGAATTGGCGATCTTTCCCCGGAATGTCTCCATCAGCTCGAGCGCTTCCTTTGCGAAACCGGAGGCCATCATGGAGTTGGTGACATTCAGGTAATCGGCTTCGGTCTGTGACAGCCGCGCCGCCTCGTAAAATGCTTCCAGCCCGGCTTCGGACTCCGCCATGCGAACCAGCGCCCGCCCGCGATCGAGATGATAACGACTTTCCTTTGGATGTTCCTCACTCATCCGCGCGGCCAGATCGACAACTTTCGGAAAATAGCCAAGCTGCTCGTAAGATTGCCTGAGCAGATTATATACTACCGTGTTGGTCGGCTTGTTTTCAAGAAGCGGCTCGAGCATGGCCGCCGCTCCGAAGTAATCTTTGTGACGCATCAACTGACGAGCCAGCTTTACCTGTTCGTTTATCTCCGAGGGACCGGCAGGATTCGTGATAACCCTGACCTCCGGTTTTGTGGTTCCCTCAGACTGAACAGCCGTATGAAAAAATACGGCCAGGCCGACGGTTATGAGTAATACGCGTCTGATAGTATTCATCATCATGGCTGCGTTGATTGATCCCCCCCCCGCCTGTTCATCATTTCACTCTCAGCTTTCAACAGCGCCTTGAAATAGGCCTTGATCTGCTGTTCGTACTGAGGCGGATAGTCATCCGACAGATAACGGCGTAACCGATCTTCAATGCCGGCGCCGTCATCGAGCAGTCCCTGCGGTAACTGCGGAGGCTCATAGTATTGTTCCGACTTTGCAGTGTTGGCGCGGCGCTGTTCGGTGAAGTCGCGACGTTGCAACGAACGGCTTGCTTCCAGCAGTCTCGAGTATATCTTCAACTGACGTTCGGTCGTTTCCTGGCCGACCTCGCCGTTGGCCAGGTCTTCCTCGACTTTTTTCATCTCACGGGCGATATCGTCCAGCCGTCCCAGTATCTGGCGCGATCCGCCCAGCTCCTGATTTAGTTGCTCGATCGTTTTACGAATCGAGGCCTGCTCCTGAGCCAGTCGCTGCAACTCCTGACGGCCTTCCGGGCTGAATTTCGGATTACCCTCACCGCCCGGATTGTTGCACTGTTGCTGAGTTTGTTGGTTCAGCTTATTCTGCTTGTCGCACTGTCCCTGCAGTTTCTGGATATTCTTGTCGCACTGACCGCCGTTTTTGCAGTCCTTTTGCTGGTTAAGCGACTCACGCAGACGGATTGCGGCTCTGTTAAGTTTGGTCATGGAGTTACGCTGTTCATTCATCGCCTCGCCTCGCCGTTTGGCTTCGAAACCTTTCGAGGCCATTTCCATGTGCTGAACCGCGGAATTGACCAGTGACTGCAACTCCGCTGCAATGAACGGCGACTGTTTCCCCAACTCGCTCAGACGGTTTTTCAAACCGTTGCACGAATTCTTTACATCCTGTTGCAACTGCGCCATCTCGCGAAGCATAACCGACTGTGAATTGAGCAGAGCCGCTTCGGTGCGGAGTTTTTCCTGGGCCATTGACAACTGGTTGGCGTCATCAAGAGCCGCCTGCATCGCGCGCTCCATCTCTTCATCGTTCCCCTCCTGCATATTGGCCAGTGACTGTTGCATGGTGTTGAGCATATTAAGAAGTTTACTCAGCGCCTGCTTGCCCTGTTTGCCGGCGGTCTTTTTCTTTTGCGCTTTCATCGCCTCCGACATCCGGGACATATTCTGGTCGGCATCGGTTTTTTCCACCGCTTCGGAGAACTTCTGAAAATCCTCCAAACCGTCCGCTTTGGCTTCTTCGGCCAGTTTCTGAAGCTCCGATGTCTTCTTCTTGAGATCCTTCAGAGCCTGAAGATTGGCGTCTTCGTCCTTTGACAGGCCGGGCAGCCGGTTCTTATCCGAGGACTCGGTCTTTTCGTTGGTGGCTTCCTGTTTCTTGGCCAGCTCTTCGGCCTGACGTACCAGCGCTTCCATTGCCTGCTCGAGCTGGAGTTTCTTGAGCAGGGCTAAAGTGCGTTCCAGACGTTCGAGCATTTCCTTTTGCGACATCTCGAAATCCTCAACCGCCTTCTGCAGTTCTTTCGGATCCATTTTCCGTCGCGCTTCCATCAGTTTCTGCTGGGCCGCTTTCATCTCGGGTGTCGCCACTTCCTCGAACAGCTTCTGTATCTGGGCCAGTTTCTCCATGATCTGACGGCTGAGGATACTGTTTTCGGCCATCTTGTCGATGGATTTCTCCATCTCCTCGGCGGTCTTTTCGATCTGGTCCAGAAGCTCGGAGTTCTTTTCGGCTATGTTAGAAATCTCTTTCTTGTGCTGCCAGTCGGTCTTGCGCACATCTTTCTGCTGAGCCTGAAGTTTGCGCGCGACATTCTTCATCCGTTCGGCAATCTCCTTGCCGCTCTTCAGGAGGTTTTCGGTACGGTTGATCCGCTGTGATGAAGCCGCTTCGGTCTCAGCTATAATCTCATCGAGCGAGGGAAGACGCGCCACATACTGACGTGACCTGGTGACCTTGGGACCGCTGATCCTGTCGTTGTCGGCCAGCTCGAAGTGGTAAACGATATAGTCGCCCGGATAAAGAGCGAACTGGTCCATATCCCAGTTGAACGAAACATCACCCTCGGTTTTGATCCGGTCGGAGAAATGAAGCACTGCAACATGCTCCTCCGACATCTGGCCCTGCGAGAAAATAGTATATTTCAACACCAGCGATGAAAACCCGAAGTCGTCGAAGATACGCACTTTCAACGGCAGGATCATTTCATCATTTAGGTTGACATTGAAGCCGGGCGAGAGAACATCGATGGAAGGGTATTCATCCGGAATCGCGGTGATATAGTACTCGATCGGGTCCGGGTTTTCCTCGCCCAGATGATCGGTAAGGCGGATATAGTAGGCATGTGAACTGTCGACCCGCAGCGCCGTCTCGGCGGCTTTGCCCGTTACCTGCATTGGGGTCCGGCTGGAATCATCGAACACCAGTTCGGCCCGTTCGATCGGCAGGTTAGTCTCAACCGCCATGTTCACCCGGCTGCCGACTACTGCTGAAAAGGAGCCGTTGTTTTCATCGATCACGGTCGGCGGGAGTTCGGTATATTCGGGGTAGAATATCGAGAGCTTGATCCCGTCGACCCGCGGACGGTCGACCACATCGACTTTCTGCACCTCGGTCTTGAGTCGACCGGCTTCGACATAATAATCGAACGACTTGTTGATCTGTCGCAGTCGGGTCGATACCACCACCGAGTCTTCTTCGCCCTGTACCGTACTGTTGATCCTGGCCAGTTTCACCCTGCTCTGCTGCCACGCGCCGCCGACCAGACGGTAGTTGATTACGGCTTCTTCCGGAAATCGGTCGCCGTACAGAATGCCGCCAATTACAATATCGCGATATTTAATCCACTCCACCGATCCGGGGAAAGGCACCAGCCGATATCCCAGAGGGGGAGCGATCTCCTCGGTCGGGTTGGAGTAAACTTCGTAGGAATATGTAAACAGCCCGGGGACCGTGACCAGCATAATAACAGCAATAACAGCCGCTACAGCCAGAACTCGAATTGTCCGAACCACCGGGTAGAAGCTGACCGCTTCGTTGAAGTTCAAACCTCCGGCCCGCTCGACAGCCTGACGTTCGGTCATCTCGATCAGGTCGGCCGAGTAGCCTCCGATCTCTTTCATCCGGGCGAACTGAATCGCGGCGATAAGCCGGCCCTTGAGGTCGGGATGTTTTTCCTCGATCCGCACGGCCAGACTGTCGATATCACCATCCCACAACCGGGAAAGGCCGTAGCGCACGAACAGATAACCGATCACTCCGATAAAAACAATAAGCAGAAAGAATTTCAGCCAGACCGGAAGAATCATCACCCCGGCCAGCAGTGACAACAGGATCGAACCGGCAATCAGGGCGGTCAGGGTCACGATGACCCCGGCGGTCAGTCCGACCAGCCTTTGCCTGGTCAGGGTCCCCTTCAACCTGCTGATAAGCATCGAACTTGTTTCTCTTTCACGCATGGCCGTTACCTCGAATCTATGTTGATCGGGCCGCCAGCCGGCGACCTGTATTTCTCGATACAAACACTCACGGGCAGGACCGTTTGAGAGTCGTCCGCTGTCAATACAACAGCGCGTAAGTGACTATGTTCACACCCATCCGGAGAGCTTCTGCCCGTTTTTCCGGCGGGTCGTTGTGAACCTGGGCGTCTTCCCATCCATCCCCTATATCGGACTCAACCAGAAAATACAAAACCACCCGGCCGTTCAAAATAATCGCGTAACCACGCGGCGGTTTGTTGTCATGTTCATGTATCTTGGGCGGGCCGTTGGGGAAATCGTAGAAACAGTGATATAGGGGATGATCGAACGGAACTTCGACTATCTCCCGTTCCGGGAAAAGTCCGGTCATCTCCTGCCGAAAGGACTTATCCATACCGTAGGAATCGTTGACGAACAGAAACCCGCCGTTGGCCAGATATTGCCTCAGCCGTTCTTTTTCCTCGGTCGAAAACTCGATCACGCCGTGCCCGGTGGCGAACAGAAACGGATACTTGTACAAATCAGCGTCCATGATGGTGACTTCGTGTTCCATCGTGTCCACCGGAAACGAAGTATTGTCGCGCAGGTACCTGAGGAAATTAGGCAGGGCCGAAGCACCCCAGTACCAGTCACCGCCGCCGGAATAATGCAAACGCGCCACCCGGAGAGCCGAGGGGTCCGGGTTTATTCCCTGGGAAGCCTCGATACGACGCCGGTTCGGCATACGCTGCCCCCGTGCCTGAGCCATAACCTGGACGGCCATCAAAAGGCATACAACTCCACCAACAGCAATAATGAGCATCTTGTTTTTCATTCATATAATATACAGCCCAAATCCGGTTTTTGGTGAAAAAATGTGGCGCCCCGGCTTCCGTAATTCCATAATATGAAGGGCTTTTTCATAAGAAAGCCAGCCGGACAACTTCGATCTCCCTGAAAGAGGACGATCAAAACAAGATCACAGCATATCCGGGGGACATCCTTTACAGTTCGGGTCACAAGTATTTCAGTCGTAAATCCGCAAAAGCCCCGCGACAACCTTTCAGAGGGGATACAAGGTAATGACAGGTTTCTTCCATGAATTATTAAGCAGGAAAGGGTGTATATTGTCCGGAGACCGGCTTAAAAAAAAGAACATTCTGACGGATTTGCCATACCTTAAACATGAAGCCGATCCGACTCGTCTATCGTAATGAAGGCTGAAGCGATCGGTTGAGATGGTTTCTGCGCCCCGTATCAACTGCTGACAAATGAGCGCCCTTGTCCCTCAGTTTTGGACCTTAGATATTGACAAACAAAGAGTTATTACTATATTGTGACGTACCTTCCTGTACCCGCGAGGTCACAGTTTGTCACAAGGAGGACCGGATGATATGAGAGGTTAATGATTGCCTCACCGCTGATTTGTATCCTCACGAATAGCATCGGTTTTGTAAAGACAATACAGCTTTATATTTAACTCATAGGAATTGGAGAGAAAACATGAGAAACACACGCACAGCACTATGGCTGGCTGTTTTTGCCGTCGTGGTCATGGTTGCCTCAGCCGGCGCCGGACAGTTTGTTCCGCGGCACCACCAGGGGCAGAAAGTCGACGGACTGCAAAAACTCACCATACGTGGAGAGGTGGTCTTTGACGATCTGTCTTCAACCATCGGTCAGGATGGAGAGGTTTTCAACAGCGCCCGTCAGGGGGGCGAGGACCTCGCTTCCGCAACGCCCATTGTCGGTATGCCGTTTATTGATACCGGTACAACGGTCGGTTATGTGAACGATTACGATGAGGCCTGCAACAATACTTCAAGTTCCCCCGATGTCGTTTATTCTTACACCCCGGTCATCTCCGAGGTGATGGATATCAATCTTTGTGAGTCCGGTTATATGACGAAGATGTATATCTATCGGACCAATGCCGACACTCTGGTTGCCTGCAACCAGTTTGACATTTCATGTACAAACCCGCGGTCCGCTTTGTTCGATGTGCCGCTTGTAGGAGGTGCCACTCACTACATTGTTATTGACGGTTATTCCGGTCAGTCCGGACAGTATATTGTCTCGGCTTCAGTGCGTCAGCCGATTATTACTCAGGATGTTCACCCGGCTCTTGCCGATGACGGCGCCGGTGAACTGGTGCTGGCTTTCCGTGAGAAAGCTGAAGCCGGCGATCATGTTTACTGGCAGGGTTCAGCCGATGACGGCGGTTTCTGGAGCAGCGCCGTTTACTGGAGCGGAATCAGAGATTTTCCGTCAATCGATTACTATGGTTTCGATACCGCCTTCTTCGGCACCGAGATTACGCTGGGTTCAGGTAATGTCCAGTTGGTCGAAGTGTCCAACGCGGCCGATCCGGCGATCGGGTATTCCCAGGTCTATTGGAACTGGGATTCCTACGGCTGGCACGACATGAAGGCCTCCGACATCGCGGCCCAGTCAGGTGATCGCACATGGAACTTCGGTATCATCTCCCATATCAACTCCACTACCTACACCACTCCGGCTATTGTCGATGGGCCGTTTGTTCACTATAAGACGGACACATCGTACGCCACGATCAGTTGGTATAATGATCTGGATGGTTGCGGGACTACCTCGGCCGATATCGATGCCGTTACTTTCCGCACTTACTGCGCTTATGACCGCTTCAACGCCCACCCGGACACTGTCACCTGGCAGCTTTTTGTCCGCATGGATGATATGTCCGACTGGGATGATCTTGCAGGAATCGCCGGAGGTTATACTTACATGGTCGGCGCTCTGCGTGAGCATGTTCGTCATCCCGCGGTCGCGGCAAATAACGGCCATGTTCTGATCGCCATGGAATACTACACTGATTCCGATCCGAATCATGATCTTGTCCTCTGGAGTTCAGCCGACAGCGGTATTTCCAACCTGGTGACCTCGACAATCGTGGCGACACCGGATGATGAAACCACTCCGGAGCTGGCGCATGTCACCGGTCAGACCTATATGCTGACTTTTGTCCGCAACGACACTTTGTTCAGTAAACTGACTGAAGACGCCGGCGTTACCTGGGGCCTTGATTCGGCCGTGGCCGGCCCCTCGGTAGGAACCTATCCGGCTGATTATTATGTCATGTCCGATGAGCGGTCGGTCGATCTGGCCGATGGCGGGGGCAAAGTGGTCTGGCAGTACCAGACTTACCCGCACCCCGACAGCCAGATATTTATCGACTGGGCGGTTCTCGTTGTTCCGTCCGATGTTGACAACGACGGTGTGCCGGATCAGAATGACAACTGTGTGAACACTTACAACCCCGGCCAGGAAGATATCGATGGTGACCTGGTGGGTGATGTTTGCGACAACTGTCCTACTTATGACAACCCCGGGCAGGAAGACGCCGATGGCGACTCGGTCGGTGATGTCTGCGACCAGTGTCCCGGCTACGATGATCTGGCCGATGCCGACGCCGACGCCATTCCGGATGGCTGTGACAACTGTCCCGGTGTAGCCAACCCCGGTCAGGAAGATTACAATCTTGACGGTGTAGGCGACGCCTGCTGTTGCCTCGGCCCGATCCGTGGTAATATCGAGGACGGCCTTGACGGAAACGGCGATGACATCAATATCGGTGACCTTGTGTACATGGTCGATTATATGTTCAACGCCGGCGATCCCCCGCCATGTTGGGATGAGGCCGAACTGGAAGCCCCGCTGGATGACCAGGCGCTGGCTATTCAGGACCTCGTGTACCTGGTTGATTACATGTTCAACAACGGTCCCGAGCCGATTCCCTGCCCGAGTTACATCAAGTAATTCCAGGCTGAATCAATCAGATAAACATAGCAGCCGCCCTGTTTAGGGGTGGCTGCTTTTTTTGTTAGGCTATCTATTATTTTGTTATGGCTGAGTATGTCCCGTGCGCCAGCCCGTAGTGGATGGGGATGTCCGTTACATATGAAAAAAACGCCCCATAACCTGACCGGGAGCAAGTGGAAAGTCGGAACCCGCAAGGGGTTCCGACCTACGGCTGGATGCCGGATCAGGTCCGACAAGACGTATTGTCATGATTCTTCAACGTGTCAGCAATGTTCCCCTCCCCCTTCATTCCGGACTTTGACCCGGAATCCAGACGGTTTAGTCAATACGTCCTGTCTCCGCCCATACACGAGTCTGCTGCCATATTGACAGCAAAACCATCCGTTTGGACATGAATCGCCCCGAATAACTCAAGAAAAATACTGAACCGTCAATTTTTTTACATAAATTAAGGAAACTTCTTGACAAATTGATGGTTATAATATTTGTTAGCACTCGCGAATGGTGAGTGCTAATAACTGCGGCCCAGGGAATCAGCAAACAGCCCGGGTTGCAATAAATTAGAAGAAAATAGTAGATAAACAAAAAACAACTGAACGCAAAACATAGCAGTTTAATGGAGGTTTGTGATGCAGTTAAAACCACTGGCTGACCGTGTGGTTGTCAAGCCGATCGAGCCCGCCGAAGTTAAAAAGGGCGGAATTATTATCCCCGATACGGCCAAGGAAAAACCGATGGAAGGGGAAATCATCGAAGTCGGTTCCGGCCGCAAGTCCGATGACGGCAAGGTATTGCCGATGGAAGTCAACAAAGGTGACCGTATCCTGTACGGCAAGTACTCCGGCACCGAAATCTCAGTAGACGGCGAAGAATTGCTCATCATGCGCGAGTCCGATATTTTCGCCATCATTCAAAACGCTTAACAAGCACTGAAGGAGTCTGAAAGATGGCTAAACTTATAGATTTTGAAGCTGATGCCCGTGCCAAGCTGAAACTCGGCGTGGATAAGCTGGCCAACGCAGTTAAGGTCACGCTCGGCCCCAAAGGCCGTAATGTCGTACTCGACAAGAAGTTCGGTTCGCCGACCGTAACCAAGGACGGCGTCACCGTGGCCAAAGAAATCGAGTTGGAAGACAATTTTGAAAATATCGGCGCCCAGATGGTCAAGGAAGTCGCCTCGAAGACTTCCGACATCGCCGGCGACGGTACCACCACGGCGACCATCATGGCCCAGGCGATTTTCCGCGAAGGGCTTAAGAATGTCACGGCCGGGGCCAATCCGATGTCGATCAAGCGTGGTATCGATAAGGCGGTAGTCGCGATTTCCAAAGAGATCAAAGGTATGTCAAAGCCGGTTTCCGGCAAGACTGAAATCAGCCAGGTCGGTACTATTTCCGCCAACTCCGATCCGCAGATCGGTGAACTGATTGCCGAAGCGATGGAGAAAGTCGGCAAGGACGGTGTGATTACGGTTGAAGAGGCCAAGACCGCCGAGACCACTCTCGATGTTGTCGAGGGTATGCAGTTTGATCGCGGTTATGTCTCTCCCTATTTCGTGACCGATCCTGATTCGATGGAAGCGGTACTCGAGGATCCGATGATTCTGATCCACGACAAAAAGATCTCGAATATGAAAGATCTTCTGCCGGTGCTTGAGAAAGTCGCCCAGGCCGGCAAGCCGTTGCTGATCATCGCCGAGGACATTGAAGGCGAAGCGCTAGCTACCCTGGTGGTCAACAAACTGCGCGGCACGATCAAGATCGCCGCGGTGAAAGCGCCGGGGTTCGGCGACCGCCGCAAGGCCATGCTCGAAGATATCGCCACGCTTACCGGTGGTAAGGTGATCTCCGAAGAAGTCGGCTTCAAACTTGAAAATGCCGTACTTTCCGATCTCGGTACCGCCAAGAAGATCACGATCGACAAGGACAACACCACGATCGTTGAAGGCGGCGGCGACAAGGAAGCGATCAAGGGACGTATTGCCTCGATTCGCAAGCAGATCGAAGATACCACCTCCGACTACGATCGCGAGAAGCTGCAGGAACGTCTGGCCAAGCTGGCCGGCGGTGTGGCTGTGATCAATGTCGGAGCCGCCACCGAAACCGAGATGAAGGAAAAGAAAGCCCGCGTCGAGGACGCTCTTCATGCTACCCGCGCGGCGGTCGAGGAAGGTATTATTCCCGGCGGCGGTGTGGCGTTGCTTCGCACAATTGAATGTCTCGACAAGGTCGAATGCACCGAAGAAGCAAAAGTCGGCGTGAATATCATCCGCAAGGCCCTGGAAGAACCGATCCGTCAGATTTCTCAGAACGCCGGTTTTGAGGGATCCGTCGTAGTGAATAAAGTTTTCACTGAAAAAGGTTCTTTCGGTTTCAACGCTCAGACCAACGAATATGAAGACCTGATGAAGGCTGGTGTCATCGACCCGACCAAAGTGACTCGTACCGCTCTTGAGAACGCGGCCAGTATCGCCGGTCTGCTTCTGACCACGGAAGCGGTGATCGTCGATCAGCCTGAAGATAAAAAGGCCATGCCTGACATGTCCGGAGGCGGCATGGGCGGCATGGGCGGCGGTATGGGTGGTATGTACTAAGCCCCCTATTATCTGCTTATATTTTGCCCCGGCCCCGGCAGCAATGTCGGGGCCTTCCCTTTGTCCGTACGTCGAAGTGCAGTCTCAGGCTGTTGGTAAGATTAGTTTAATCCGATATGCGTAGTAATCCGCCCGGCTGCTGACCGGGGAAACTATGTCTTTCAAAAAAGTATCCCCGGTGAACCTGCAGTGCGTTACGTTTTCATACCGATATACGACGTAACCGGAGGGCGTTACCTATCACTGAAACCGAACTGAAGCTCATGGCTGCAGCAGCGTAGATGGGACTCAGCAGGGTTCCAAAAACAGGATAGAGAACACCTGCGGCGATAGGGATGCCGAGAGTATTATAGATAAAGGCCAGAAACAGATTCTGTTTGATATTACGGATGGTCAGGCGACTTAGTTTTATCGCGCGCACGATGCCTCTCAGGTCACCTTTAACCAGCGTCACCCCGGCGCTTTCCATGGCCACATCGGTCCCCGTGCCCATCGCTATCCCGACATCAGCCTGAGCTAAAGCCGGGGCGTCGTTAATGCCGTCACCGGCCATTGCTACTTTGTTTCCTTTTTTCTGAAGATGTTTAACCGCCTCCGCTTTCTGGTCCGGCAAAACATCGGCAATAACCTGGTCGATGCCGAGTTTATCGGCAACCGTCCGCGCTGTTGTTTCGTTGTCTCCGGTGAGCATCACGATAGTGACACCCTGTTCATGCAGTTGTTGGATAGCTTCGACAGAGGTGTCTTTTATAGGGTCGGCCACACCGATCAAGCCGGCCGCGGATCCTTCGACAGCAAGGTACATGACGGTTTGTCCGTCGGCTCGCATTTCACCCGCTTTTTCTTCAAGGGGGCTAATATCGATATTGAGATCGTCCATTAATGATCGGTTTCCAAGAGCCACCGACAAGTCACCCGCCGTTCCGACCACACCTTTACCGGTTATGGATTCAAAGGACTCAACAGCTTTTTCTTCGATCCCCTTTTCCCGGGCCGCGCCGATAATGGCTTCGGCCAGGGGATGTTCGCTTCCTCGTTCGAGACCGGCGGCCAGACCGAGGATATAGTCGTTATCCCGGTCATCCCGGCAGTATATTTCCATCAATTTCGGCTTACCCACGGTGAGGGTGCCGGTCTTGTCAACCACCAGGGTATTCACTTCTCTCAGAACCTCGATCGCCTCGGCATTCTTGAACAGGACTCCGAGCGTGGCCCCTTTGCCGCTGGCAACCATAATTGACATAGGTGTGGCCAGACCAAGCGCGCAGGGACAGGCTATAATCAACACGGCAACCGCGCTGATCAGAGCATAGGCCAGTTTTGGGTCGGGGCCGATCAAAGCCCATATTATGAAGGTCAGTATTGCAACGCCAATGACTGATGGTACGAAATAAGAGGCGACAACATCAGCCATTTTCTGTATCGGCGCCCGGCTGCGCTGGGCGTCCGCGACCATCTGTACGATCCGTGACAGCAGGGTGTCGGCCCCTATCTTTTGAGCTTCAATGATAATAGAACCGGTTCCGTTCACGGTAGCGCCGACTACCATGTCGCCGGCCTGTTTTTCGACCGGGATCGGTTCGCCGGTAATCATTGATTCGTCAACAGAACTGTTCCCCTCTACCACCTGACCGTCAACAGGTATTTTCTCACCGGGGCGAACACGAAGCTTGTCGCCAAGCTGAACCTGCTCAAGGGGGATATCCACTTCAGTACCGTCCGCATTCAACCGCCGGGCGGTTTTGGGAGCCAGATCGAGCAAGGCCTTGATAGCCGCTCCGGTCTGGCTGCGGGCACGCAGTTCGAGTACCTGACCGAGCAGTACAAGCATCACGATGACCGCGGCAGCCTCGAAGTAAACGCCGACTTCGCCTGATTCATTCCGGAATGCCTGTGGAAAAGCATCAGGAATAAGAACTGCTATAACACTAAAGATATAAGCAACACCGACGCCCAGTCCGATAAGCGTGAACATGTTGGGACTGCGATTCACTACCGATTGCCATCCCCGGACAAAGAAAGGCCAGCCGCACCACAACACGACCGGTGTCGCCAGCACCAGTTCAACAAATGCTAAAGTTCGAGCCGTAGCAAGAGTCCCCAGCCAGGCGTGGAAACCTGAAATGATGCTTCCCATAGCCAGTACCAGCAGAGGAAGGGAGAAGAATACACTGATCCAGAATCTCCTGCGCATATCGCGAAGTTCCGGGTTTTCTTCTTCATCGAGGGTAACGGTTCTCGGTTCCAGCGCCATGCCGCATTTTGGGCAGTTTCCGGGTGTATCCTGAACTATTTCAGGGTGCATGGGGCAGGTGTACTCGGTCTTTTCCCGGGTGGGCGCAATAGTTTTAGGTTCCAGCGCCATGCCACATTTTGGACAGTTGCCGGGTGTATCCTGAACTATTTCAGGGTGCATGGGGCAGGTGTATTCGGTCCGGTCCGCATCGACTGATGGTGCCTCATGTTTCTCGTCGCTGCAGGTGTGTCCGGAAGAATGCATCTGTTTGGTATTACCGGAAGATTCATCTTCGTTCAAATACCTGGCAGGCTGGGCTTCAAACTTCTTCCTGCATCCCGCACTGCAAAAAACATAATCCTTACCTGCATAATGCGCACTGTGTCCGCCTGGTTCCGCAAGCGTCATTTTACAAACCGGGTCAACATAGACCACAACGTCTCTCCAGTGTTATGAATGTTCCACGCTTTGGATCTTCACGACCGGGTATCGTATTCAACCGACTCCTTTTTTTGCCGTGACTGAGCGTGGTTGGTATCTTTGTGATATTAATCATGTACTGTTATTCTTTCATTTTTCCTGATTTTTGACTGTTTTCGTGGTGTCTGCTCATCGCGAAGATGCCACGGTAACTTGAGCTTTCTGGGAAAGAGCAGAATGAACTCCGTCAACTTGTTCCCATGCCAGCGAAACCTGACATCGCCGAAGTGATTATTCATAACATTCACGATAGGAATCAAATCATACTCACCATAGCATTGCGAGTCAACAATAACTGATATATTTTCATCATGGCCGTCAAGCAAAATTTCGTCAACAGTTCCGCCTAACCAGGTATAGGAATATGACTGGCCCGTATAGAATGTTACAGTATCCCGAACCAATGATTTCTCGATCATGCTTCCTATCAACTGGTGTAAGACATTCATCAGGGCGGTGCGATGTATACATGCCGGCAGTTCAATCTCCTGAGATACTCTGCGCATCTTGATACCTTTCAGATTGAGCCCGAGTTCAATTTCGGACATGAACTGGAACATAAGCTCGTTCAGGTTCTGCTTTTTCAACCGCAGCCTTTTTCGCTCAACCAGTGAAATAAGGTCGTTTCGCACGTTTTCGATAATCTCTATTTCCGATTCGATTATCTCAATACATGACGCCAGACCGGTATTCCGGTTGCTCATCGGCTCAAGAGCCATAAGCATACCCCGTATGGCGCGGACCGGTTTTTTGAGAGATCTTATGATGGATCGAGACAAGTTGCCGAACATGGCCATCTTCTCATATGAACGAATCGTCCGCTGATTTGCCTCCTTCTGTTCAAACAACATACCCGCGGAAATGCCTATCAGGATGAATAGTATTATCTCAGCAAGCTGGCTGACCTGGTATTCGGGGTTTTTATCCCAGCCGAATATTATATGCGGCAGATACAAAACAGCGCTGATTATTGATACGATAGCGCCGCCCCGCATTCCTCTCTGGTAAGCGGCCAACACAACCGGTATGTAATAAAGCCGTTGCAGGATATTGTGTATAATGTGATGTTCCGCCGGTACAAGATAATGACCGGCCGTAATTACCAACAGGATACCCGCCAGGCTGGGGATAAGTAACTTTACTTTTTGAGTGGATAAAGAATCCGGTCCCGCCCGCAGGCGTTCATCTTTCTCCTTCCTGCGAAACCCGAAAAACTTAGCGTAACTTCTGAAATTATCCGGCATGGCTGGTAATCCTTTCATTATAAGCGCCCGTACCCTATCTGTCTCCGCAACAGTTGCCTCCCCCTGTACATGCGGGCTTTTACCGTGCTTAAAGGCAAACCGGCTACGGATGCGATGTCTCCGTATGAAAGACCGCGCCAGTAATGCAGTAGCAGGGTTTGCCTGAACTCCCGACGAATACGAGCCAGAGCCGCCGCCACCCTGAGCCTGACCTGGTTTGCCTGCAAGATATCCTCGGGGCTGGGCGGCGACAGATTGCGTTCGTTTGCGAATAAAAAGTCCGAATCATGCAATCCGTCCAGATCCACCATTGTCGGACGACGCGACCGGACACGATGCTCGGTGATGAATATGTTTCTCATGATTCGATACAACCAGGCCCGGCAATTGGACCCGGTTTCATAACTGTCCCAAAAGAGGTATGCCTTCAGCAGTGTATCCTGAACCAGGTCCTGCGCATCCATCTGATTTGAAGTAAGGTTCCGGGCAGCTTGCTGAAGAGTATTCAGGTGCGGCAGGACTTCTTTTGCGTACTCCTGCTTTCTCGTATTATTACTCTTCATCCTGCTGATCCGGGCACTGTGCGGATATTGTTGCTTTATACTGTTGCTGAGTTGATTAGTCACTTGCGTTCCTACTTCACAAACATCATTTTCTTTATTGAGTAGTTGTAGTCCGCCAACAGAACGAAAAAGTAAACACCGCTGGATACGGTGTCGCCGTTGTCGTTTCTTCCATCCCATTCCAGCTCGTATCTTCCGGCAGACTTGACTTCATTTTCGAGAATCCGAATCCTGGAACCGAGAACGTTGTAAATCATAACCTGGACTCCGGATTGTTCAGGCAGGTCATACTCCACAATCGTTCTGGTATTAAATGGATTGGGATAATTTTGACCGACATGAAAGGTCTGCGGGAGAGCACGAGACCTGACTGAATCCCGTGTTGCCTGTATGTCAGAAAATGTATGTGACCGGTATGAATCGGCGCCGGAGAACAGATCCGCTGAGGTTCCCCGACTCCATGTGACTGTTGCTATCACTGAGATAATAATGATAATTATATAAATACTCGATCTCATGGGTAACACCTTAAGAACCAATTCCATT
>JAJRTA010000112.1 GCA_024278515.1 Candidatus Zixiibacteriota bacterium | reverse complement strand
TAACAATGAAGAGTTCTTTACTGATATCGATCCGGAATGGAACAACACCTTCGGAATGCGTTTCGGCGGCGAGTATCGCAAAGAGACATCGATAGGTATGATCCCGTTCCGGGCCGGTCTCGGATTGGTCCCGATACCGTGGCCCAACCGGGCGGAATCAAAATCCCCACAGTCGAGTTTTGTCCTTCCGCACACGTTTTTCCTGCCGTTGGTCAAGGCGCTCAACAAAGATACGACACCCATAATGTACACTTTCTCGGTCGGTACCGGTATCCACTGGAGCCAGATAAAACTTGACTGGGCATATACCTACAGTACGGTGGAAAGAAACTGGGGTGAGGCTGATGTCAGTACGCATATAAATGATCATCATTTCGGATTCACCTTCACAGGAGTGTTTTAAGCTGTCGACAGGCCGATTCAGGCTTATCGTTGTATAAGATTTGGAAGTTCTTTGTTTCGCCGCTTGTAGTAAGCGGCGAAGCTGTTTGAAGCAGGTTTAAGTTCAGTTGCATAAACAGACCGATGTAATCTGCCGATAATTGACAGATAGGACAAAAACGGTTTTGAGGAGTTGTTAATGTACCAGAAGGTTAAACTGACCAAACGACAGATCAAAGAAGACAAATTCACGGCATTCATGCTCAATGCCCGATCCTGGTTTATTGACAACTGGCAGATATCCGTTATCGGTGTTGCCGCGGTAGTGCTACTGGTTGTCGCCGGTGTCTACTATGCTCAATCGCAGGAAGCCAGGGCCAACGAGGCGGCCGGCCGGTTCGCGCGCGCCATGATGGATTACCGTAATGGCAGCAATCAGGTTGCGTTGATGGGACTCCAGCAAATCGTCGACGAGTTCTCTACGGAATCAGCAGCCGAGCAGGCAACCTTCCTACTCGGCAAAATCAACCTCGAAGCACGCAACTACGAAGAAGCCCGCCGAAACTTTGAGCTCTATCTCAGCAAGTACAAAAAAGATGCTTTGACTCGTGCTGCCGCTCTGGCCGGAATAGCCGCCTGTCTTGAAGAACAGGGCGCTTATGCCGATGCCGCCGCCCAGTATCAGAAGGCTTATGATGAGTATCCGGATGGTCCCCTAAGCGGTGATTACCTCGGGAGTGTTCTGCGCAACCAACTTCAGGCGGGCTCCTTTGATCAGGCCGCGACAACTCTGGATACGATCAAAGAGAAATTCGAAGGCAGTGAACTGGTCAATCGATCCATCAGAAGTTTTGCCCAGTATCAGCCGGGCAAATAGGCCCGGTTCAAAAAGGCGGGGGCGCTATGACTGAACAAAAGCCTCTTAACGTTGCCATTCTCTGGCACATGCACCAGCCGAACTACCAGGAACCCGGCTCCCCGAACATGGTACTGCCCTGGGTCAGGCTTCACGGTACCAAAGATTATCTTGATATGTTGCTCATCGCTGATGAGTTCGAAAATCTCCGTCTTACCTTCAATCTTGTCCCTGCTCTTCTGGATCAACTCGACCTTTATCAAAAGGGTGGAAGCGATCCTCATCTGGATTTATCCCGAATCAAAGCAGAAGATCTCACGGTTGACCAGCGGGCCGAGATACTCGCTACCTTTTTCTCGGCTCACCCACCGCAGATGATAGAGCCGTACCGTCGGTATCACGAGCTTTACCGTAAAACGAAAAACGGCGGCGGGGCATTGCCATCTTTCTTTTCTTCACAGGAGATCAGGGATCTGCAGGTCTGGTCCAACCTGGTCTGGGTCGATCCGATGTTTCATTCGGATCCTTTGATCAAGGAACTGATAAAAAAAGGCCGTAATTACTCGGAAGATCAGAAACAGAGTCTGCTCGACTGGCAGATCAAACATCTGTCGCGCATTATGCCGGCCTACGTGGATCGATTTAAAAAAGGGCGGATCGATGTTTCGTTCACACCTTACTATCATCCTATTCTCCCGCTTCTGTGCGATACCGACTCGGCATTGGAGGCAACCCCCAGTATTACTTTACCGAAACGGCGGTTTGAGCATCCCGAAGATGCCGCCTGGCATATTGATCGGGCTATGGAATTGTACCATGATCTTTTTGGTCAGCCGATGCAGGGCATGTGGCCGTCGGAGGGATCCGTGTCGGAACAAACAGCCGGATTGCTCATAGAGCGGGGGATAAAATGGATCGCCACCGATGAAGAGATTCTGCGGGGATCTTTGAAGAAATCGGGGATTGATCCCATGCAAAGCCCGATTCATCAGGTGTATGAGTTCGGCGAAGCGCTGAAACTGTTTTTCCGTGATCATGCTCTTTCCGACCGGATTGGATTTGTCTATTCCGGTTGGGAGGCCGACCGTGCGGCTAACGACTTTATCGAACACCTAAAAAGGATTCGCAACCTGTTAGCCGACAGGCTCGATGAAGTTGTAGTGCCGATTATTCTCGACGGTGAAAACGCCTGGGAATATTTCCCCCGGGACGGGCATGACTTCCTGAGCGAACTTTATAATAGGCTCGACAGTGATCCATCGATACGAACTGTTACCATGACCGACGCGGCCGACCGGCTTCCGGCGCAGCCGTTACCGAGACTTCTGGCCGGTAGCTGGATCAATCATAATTTCAAAATCTGGATCGGTCATCAGGAGGACAACGCCGCCTGGGATCTGTTGCATGATACTCGCGATGCTTTGCTCGCCTACACGAAGGACCATCCGGACGCTGATCATGAACTTATAGATAAAGCGTGGCGGCAGATATACATCGCCGAAGGATCCGACTGGTGCTGGTGGTATGGTGATGAACATCGCGGAGCAGGCAACGAGAAGTTTGATATCATCTTTCGTCGACACCTGATGGCTGTTTACGAACTGCTTGAAATGGAAGTCCCCGCCAGACTTTTCGACCCCATCTATTCCGCCGGGGCCGCCCTTAAAGCGGAACCGCCCGATTCTTTGCTGTCGCCGACCATCGATGGACGCCTTACCGATTATTACGAATGGTCGGGAGCCGGGCTTTTCGATTGCATGAAAGCCGGCGGCGCGATGCATCGTGTCGATCATTATATCTCTCGTATTCATTTCGCCTACGATCATGATTTCATCTATATTAGGCTTGACTTTGCAGGCCGGAACTGCTTAGACTCCATTGAACAGCCGGTCTTTAAGTTTACCTTTGATACGT
>JAJRTA010000006.1 GCA_024278515.1 Candidatus Zixiibacteriota bacterium | reverse complement strand
TACCGCCCGGAGTACGAATACTATTATCAAGTGAATGGTAACGAGTTCACCGGCAGGTCAATACTTCACGCGCCCGCTTTTGGCGGTAAGATAAAGCAATATGATGTTTCGGTCAGCCTGATCGAAGAACGATTGCTCGACAGCAACCTGGCCGTTCATTATAACCCGGTAAATCCGTCCGAATCGACGATCACTCCTGATCCGTCCTGGTCGATATATGTCAGGTTTGCTGCCGGCATTCTTCTTTTTATGCTCGGCTTGTTTACAGTATTTCTGCCGCGCAGATAATTGGATGCCCCGCAACATGTTTACAGGCAGTGGGATATGGCGCATTCCTGAAGTAATAGTATATCGGTCAGGGCGCTCTGAGCTGTTTGACTTGTTGCAGAACCGACTTTGCAGTTTCGTTGTGTGGGTTGAGTTGCAGACAGCGTTTCAATGTCTTGATGCTTTCATCGGTTCGACCTGTTTCGGCCAGGGCGATCCCCAAATTAAGAAATACCATGTCATTCAGGGGGCTGCGTCCGGCTGCCTGTTCGAGAATAGTCACCGCCTGATCCGGCCGACCCTTTTCCATCTGACTGCTGGCAAGATTAATGTATGCTTCAACATAGTCGGGATTGGCGCGAATGGCTCGTTCGTAATACACGATAGCGTCATCTATCCGGTTTCTTCGTGTTGCTATCAGACCGAGATTGTTCAACGGGTCGGCAAATCCGGGATCAAGTTCCGTTGCTTTTTTATAATGGGTCTCGGCAGAGCTGAGGTTGTTCTCGGCGAGGTAGGCGTTGCCGATTACGAACTGATTCTGTGCGGCCAGGTTGGTTTCACTCAGGCCCGTCATTTCATGGTTAGATTCCACTAAAAGCAGCAGAAGCATAAAAAGAGCTAAAGCAAGATTTTTGTATTCGCGCTTTCTGAAAAAGTGGACGATACGTGTTCCGCCGTAGACGGCGAAAAGGATCATGAAGGGCAAGAGCGGTTGACGGAAACGAGCGCACACGAAAAACAGCAAAAGAGTAATCAGGTAAGCTCCGATGGTCAGATAAACCAGCAGGAACCTGCGCCACTGTGTAAGTGAAACAGCTAATCCTATCAGAGCCAAAGGAGCCAGCAGACCGTAGGGGAAAAACAGCACCCCGGAGAACAGCAGTGGTTTCATGACGGATGAGAGTTCGCGTGACAGGTAGATGTTCTGGTTGTTGGGAATCTCGTATCCGTTGATGAACAGTCGAATCTTTTTGAACAACAGCGCGACATAACCCGACAGATCGGAGCGTATTTCATTCAGAGCGGCCTTGTACCAGAAATCTGACACTTCGGATCTTTTCAGAGTGCGGCCTTCAGCCTGCTCGGCGAAAGCGATTGATTCTTCATAGCCGCCCTGCCAGGTGACATCAAACCCGGATACTGTCGCCGACCAGCCGTTGGAAAGACGGTTATTACCGATAAAAAAATTGTACCCGCCCTGCCATGCGATAAATACAGGGTCGTCGGCTACCGCGTAATTACGCACGGTTACCGGCAGAATAACAGCGAAAGATACCAGCCCGATCAATGCAAAACGTAAAAGCGCGGCGCGAGGGCCAAGTTTGGGGCGGATGATAAGCCAGATCCATATTATCAGGGCTGGTCCCAGCAAAAGTATGTTCGGGCGGGCCAGCCCGGCTACACCAAGAAACAGACCGGCCAGAATGAAACGGCCGACCCGCTCCGGATTGTCGTTGCATCGTAAAAGTTGCAGAACCAGCAAACAGGTCAGCCAGGTCATGGTTGAAGTGATCAACAAGGATGCGTCGTAATAGATGAAAGTTGGCCAAAGGGCGGCAATCAACCCCGCAATGTACGCGATTCGACGATTAAACAGCCTGAGACCGAACAAATAAACGAATATCGGAATCAAAGAACCAAGAAAAGCCTGAATCAGTCTGACGCCGAAATAAGAGCGATCGGTCACTTTCAGCAGAAA
Organism: Candidatus Zixiibacteriota bacterium; assembly: GCA_024278515.1. Classification (GTDB taxonomy): domain Bacteria; phylum Zixibacteria; class MSB-5A5; order GN15; family FEB-12; genus JAJRTA01. The sequence continues at coordinate 1,053 of JAJRTA010000006.1, read as the reverse complement.
TGCGAGCAGGTAAGGGTAGAGCGGAGCGCGATAGTACGGTTCATCGGGCAGATTACCGGAGTTGATCTGATCGGCCAGAAGTACGTGATACTGTTCATCCATTATGGGTTGTCTTGAAGTGGGGGAGGAGTCGATCTGTACAATGTAGATCAGGCGCACCGTCAGTGCAATCAGGACCAGGGCCGCCGGAACAAGTCGGTCACGGTAGCGTTGCCAAAACGATAACGATAATGAGTGATCAGCGGTCATATTACTATGATAATAACTGACCGGGCGGACTTCAACAACAGGATGTCGATTTATGAGTTATTTAGTTAAGTATTGATTTGCGGCTCACGAAAATCTCGTGCGCCCCCAAAATCAACTGACAAAAGTCATTTGTAGTTTGGACCAGTGAAGAGAAGAACCAGCATAAGGTTCCGGCCTGCTTCGTGGTGGAATTACCTATGTGAGATATGTGTACAGCCGAGCAGCAATTCGGTTGCGCAACCCACCGGGCTAATCTCTTTACATCGGTTCGGCTTTCGCTTATATTCGCGGCCTGAACATAAGATGTGCCGGAATAGTATTGACCGGATCGGCAAAGGCTTAATCGCGGTTTGATGCGCCGGCCACGGGCGAAAGACAGGATATATGTATCGAATCGAAACCAGGATCGACAGTTCCTCGGAACAATTCAGGCAAAACGAAGAACTAAACCGCGCTCAGCACGCGCTGTTCAAGGAAAGGCTGGAGCAGGTAAGGCTGGGCGGGTCCGAAAAGGCGCGTAAGCGTCACACCGATCGCGGCAAACTCCTGCCACGCGACCGGCTGGCAAAGCTCCTCGATCGCAACACGCCGTTTCTGGAATTGAGCCCGCTGGCAGCTTATGACATGTACAACAACGATGCTCCGTGCGCCGGAATTATTACCGGTATCGGCACCGTGCACGGCCGGGAAGTGATGGTGGTGGTGAATGACGCCACGGTCAAAGGGGGCACGTACTATCCGATGACGGTGCTTAAACATGCCCGAGCCCAGGAGATCGCCGCGCGTAACCATCTTCCCTCGATT
>JAJRTA010000111.1 GCA_024278515.1 Candidatus Zixiibacteriota bacterium | reverse complement strand
TGGTATTTTCGGCGGCGCGCAGGTTACGATAATGCAGTCGAACGGTGCTTTCACCGGCCAGCCTGCGTAGCCGTCGCCACAACGAACGATTACATTTTCATAGCCCAGAGAATCAAGCAGTTGCTTCGAACGCTCAGCCAGCGGCTCAACTATCTCGATAGAAAAAACCGAGTCGGCCAGTACGCTGAGGACCGCCGCCTGGTATCCCGAACCGGTGCCGATCTCAAGCACTCTCTCTTTGCCGGTCAGCTTCAACAGATCGGTCATAAGTGCCACTATGTACGGCTGTGAGATAGTTTGTCCCTCACCGATCGGCAACGGATGGTCAGCGTAAGCGGCGGCTCGATATTCCTCGGGAACGAACAGATGCCGGGGTATTTCTCTCATGGCGTCAAGCAGTCGATTGTCGGAAATGCCCCGTCTTTTGATATCGTTATCGACCATTTCGTAACGCTTCCCGGCCCAGGTGGAATCAAGTGTATCGGCATTGCTGTTTTCGAAAAGACAAATGACAAGGGCCGGCAAGATGATCAGTAGTGTAAACAGTTTGAAAGTGCGCATATTTCCTCACCGGTAATATTGGCTCCTGCTGTCCGTCTGTCCAGTAGAATGATCCGTGTGCTTTTGCATCCGGTTTGACTAATACCTGTCGCAATCGTATCTTGAAACCCGATAAGCAGGACAAGGAAGCAGATTGCAGCCGAGACGGATACAGTTTCTTTACACCAATATAGGACGCGGCCATCCGTTTTATCTGGACGGCATCATCGAAGCGTTGATCCGCAAGGGACAAGTCCGGCTGGTTCGCAATGAAACCGATGTCTTCGCCGTGTCCCGAGGGTTGTCGGCGGTTGCCTGGAAACTGGTACGGAAGATGTACTCGCTCGGTTCCGGTGGCGGAATGGCGGGCCGCTTCTACAATCGGTTGCGCAGAGGGTCTGACTACAATAAACCCGGTTTTGTCCAGAACCTCTTGTCGCGGTCGATAGTACGTACCTTTGAGAACTATCCCTGGCCGATTATTGTTGCTCATCCGATTCTTGTTGCCGCCCTGAAGAATCACCCGGACCTGATCTACCAGCATGGCGAGTTGGCGGCGCCGAGGGAGTCTGTTGTTTTCGGAGCCGACATAGTTTTCGTGCCGACGGCCGACACCGCCGAACAGTTCAGGTTACATGGTGTCCCGTCAGACTTGCTTAAAGTAACCGGGCTGTGTATCGAACCTGCTCTGGTCAGGCAGGCCGAGGATGCTTTCACGGCTCGCCTCGACAGGCTGAACGGCGATGAACCTTTGACCGGGGCTTTTTTTTCATCGGGAGCGGAACCTCGTGAACATGTGACTAAACTCATTGCAATCATTGAAAAGATCTTCCGCACAAGGGGGCAGGTGATCGCGTTCGCGTATCGTGGCGGACGGTTTGAATCAGGTTTGAGACAACGGCTCGATCAGGGCGGGCTAAAGTATAAAATTATTTATGAGCATGATCTGATGATACCACGGGAAGAGGGGATTATCCTGGTGACATATTCGTCACGCAGAGAATTGAATCACCGAACGGCACAACTATTCCCGCGGTTCGACTACTTTGTCGCGCCGTCCCATGAACGAACGAATTGGGCGTTGGGCCTGGGGTTGCCGATGATAGCGGCCGGTCCTCCTATCGGATCGTTTGCGCCGCTGAATTATAGTATCCTCAAAGAGAAAGAAGTTGCCGTTCCTTTTAACGATCCTGGAGAGTTGTCTGCCGTGATGGAGCTTGTTAGCACACGGAGAGAGCGCGAACAACTGATAACGATGGCTGCGAATGGATGGAAACATTACTCCATCGACGGTTTTGATTATATCGCCGATTTTTTGTGCGAGCGGTATATCGACTGATTCCGTCTGTAGAATCAATCACAGCTTTCAGTTTGTCTCTTGCCGACCGGAGCTTATATTGGTCCGGTCATGGTAAAGCGCAGTCTTGAATTCATGCGACAATTCGATCGCAACCTGTGGGTGCTGGCTTTTGGATGGCTGGTGGGGTCGATGGGTTTCTCGGCGTCGATGCCGTTTATCTCGATTTATTTCCACAGCGAATACGGTATGTCCATGACTCAAATAGGGTTGTTTTTCGGAGTCCTGACCATTGTGCGTTCGCTTTGTCAGGTGGCAGGGGGTGAAATTTCCGATCGTGTCCCTCGAAGCTGGCTTCTGATACACTCTCAGTTATTTCGAGCTTTTTCCTTTGCTTTGATCGCTCTGGCTATTTATCTGGATTATGGTTTCTGGGCGGTCGGCGGAGCTTTGTTGATATCGGTTGTTTTCGGCGCTGTTTTTCACCCTGTAGCCAACGCCCTGGTTTCTGATCTCTTACCAAAAGAAAAACGGCTCGATGGGTACGCTATTACACGTGCCGCGGGCAATCTCGGATGGGCGGTCGGACCGGCTATCGGGGGATTCCTGGTAGTTGCTTCGTACGATATTCTGTTTTTAATCTCCGCTCTGATCACCGGTCTTTCTGCGTTGATATTCTGGTCCATGTTCCGGGTGCCCGGAAGTACAACCATCACGGACCGCTTCCGTTTGTCCGACATTATCGCCATTCGGCATGACCCCTGGCTGGCGCGTCACTCGGTACTGGTTTTTCTCCTGTACCTGGTGGTGGCGCAACTGATAGTCCCGTTCTCTGTGTACGGGACCGAGATTACGGGATCCATCACCAAACCGGAATTGGGCTATTTGTTTACTTTGAATGGTTTGATGGTTGTCGTGTTGCAGATTCCGGTCACTCGTCTGCTTGCTCGGTTCAGTCTGGCCTCACAAATGGCCCAGGGGGCGTTTCTGTACGCTATCGGTTATGCTTTGGTGGGATGGTTGATCGGTTTTGAATATTTCGCGCTGGCCATTGTGATAATCACTTCCGGAGAGATGGTGATGTCGCCGCCTTCTCTCACAATTGCCTCACGCCTGGCCCCGGAGGGTCGCATGGGACGTTATATGGGCATTTACAGTTTCTTCGTGGCGACCGGCTGGTCGATTGGTCCTTTGTATGGAGGGACCTTGCTGGATATCTTCAGGGATTCATTACCGCTGGCCTGGGTTCTGATTTCAGCGGCCGCGCTTTTGTCCGGTGTTGGCTACCTGTTTGGCGCAAACAGTTCACAGCAAGGGTCGGTTGACCCGGTCATGCGGCTTTGTCGAGGGGGGAAAAGAAAACTAACGTCGGTTCAACGGATAATGGCAAACTTGCCGATCTGGGTACGAGTCTCGGATTCCACAACAAAATAATACAGGCCGGTTACTGCAAGCTGGGTGTTGCGGGTAATGAGGTTCCACTCGTGGTGTGACGAGGTAGGATCCGATGGGTCCATATCGTGGTTCAATTCCCTTACCAGGTCGCCGTCGAGTGAATAGATCCTGATAGTACATTTGGGGGGCAGGTTGGCGAAATGGATGCGGTGCGATCGATCCGGAGCTTCATCACGATTCATGCGACTTTCCAGACCGCGTTCGCGGTAATCGGCGTCAGCTCGATAGGGGTTGGGATAAACATAGGCGTCAAGACGGCCGGAAAGAGCGTCCTCGGAAGAGGTCAGCGCATAGGCCAGTTGAGCGCCGTTTACGATTGAAGTTTCCAGAGCCGGAAGACCGGCGACCGGTGATCCGAAATCGAAGGCCGTAACATTGATGTAATAGGGGATGGTTGGAAGCAGATCCTCGATTACATACTCATACTCGAAATACTTGAATTTGCCATCCTCGGTCAGTTCCGAAGGGTCGGCCAAATCCGGGTTCAGGCTTGATGGGTATGGTTGATCAGGAAAACGCTTGCGGATTTGAGACCCGGGTCCCAGGTCGGAAACATTGTAGTCCTGGGGAATAAATACGAAAGTTGATTCAGGAAAGTCCGGGTGGGTAAACGGTCGGCTGTATGTGTATAATGTCGGGTCGAAATCGGGGTCGTTGCATGAATCGGCATAAAGACACCTGAGCGAATCAAGAGAGAACGGAATATCCAGAAGTTTGTAACCATCGTTGGTATAAACATACTTGTTGTAGTCCTCCCGGTCGTATGAAGCTACAACTGAAAAACTTGACGGACGATCATCCCGTCCCATATAAATCCGGTAGCCTTCAAAATCCACGGTATGGGAGAAGATGTCACGAGTGGTTTCAGACAGCAGACCATTGAAGCGAACAACTAATTTCCCCACGGACGGCTCTATGCTGAATTCCGGGGCAGGGGGAGGACCGGCCCCGCGGAAATCGGGGACCCCGTCACCCTCGTAATAAAGGGTATCGCAGGAAGTATAGATGAATATGGTGGTGTCATTTCCGTCGATGATAGTATCCAGTGCCGAGGAGTCGGTGCAACATACCCGGAACTTCCCCGCGTAACCGTCGTTGTCGGTATCGATCCCCGGGTTGTCATATATCCAGGAGGCCCATCGGGAATTGGCCGCCAGTCCGGAAAAGTCAAGGGAGTTGTAAAAACGATCGGGATGTCTGAAATCCCACAGTCTCTCGAAGTTTCCGGGGTTACTGTGCAGGAACGCTCCTCCCAGCCAGGCAAATGAGACAGGCAATTCCTGCCCGGGATGAATATTAAACGGCCCGAATGACAGCAGGTAGCGGCAGTCGTAACCGTCGGCGATATCAGCGGCGTTTTCAGGCGGCGGAAGCCATCCTTTCATGGTATGATCCTGCGCGACAAAATACTGGTCGTAGTCGAACTCCGGGTGTCTGAGAAGATAATACTTGTTGAGATCACCTTCCGGGGTTCCGAGCCTGCTTCCCAGACTGCGCCAGGGATCTTCCGGTGTGCCTCTCAGGCGTGGTCCGAAATCCTTGGAAGGGTCGGAGTAGTCAATTATCCACCAGTTGAAAGAGTACTTCGGTTTTTCGGACGGCGTACGTACAACTCGAACTCCGACGGCATGGGGGACCGATTTTTCTGACCAGACACCACCGGCAGGGTCGCCGTCGTTGTCGGTATGGTAGGCGATGTTGACCGTATCTATGTATCCGCATCCTTCCGGGGCGGGATAAGTACGCAGGAATCCGACTATGTCATCATTCCAGTGGGCGGCGTCGCGGTTGGTTATATGCCAGACATCGCCATCCACCCAGATGCCAAGATAAACATCACTCAACAACCGGGTGTCGATATTCTTGATACGGTAATCGAACAGAATGAAATCTTCAGCATAAGAGTAGCTCCAGGCCATCGATCTCTGGGTCACTTTGATCCCCAGCGGCTTGTGTGGACGATTATCGGTCGGATCGATTGCTACGTACGAATTGTCGGTAAGGGTGTCCGTGTATTCGCAGATAATATCTTCTTCCGACCGTGCGGTCGTGGAGAAATACCGACTACTGGGGTCAATGGATTCGTACTTGATGTCGCCGAACGGCTTTATCTCCGGCCAGAACTCGGTGGTTACATAGAAATCTTCATCGCCGACCGATACCAGAGTGTCATTTCCTTTCACTGCACCGGCCCACACCGCCGCTACCCAGAGATACACAAGGTCGGAGTTCTTGGGGAAGACGCATGACGGGATCGCTTCACCGGTCAACGGGTCGGGAATAGTGTAGCCGCGGGTTCCGAAGGTGCCGTTGTTGGCTATAGCCAACTGGATATTGCCTCGATTGTGTGCGGCATACTCGACAATCGGTCCGGCGGCGCTCGTCGCGCCATGCAGCATCCGTTCGGGACGACCGGTTTTGGGGTTGACTTCTCGACCTTCGGCAGCGCCGAAGAATGTTATTAAGACAAAGGCCGCCAAGGCAATCATGCCATACCGGCCTCTGTATCCGTCATTAATCTGCATAGTCGGTTTTTACATAATAATGGCCAGCTTGCCGATCTGAACATCACCGTTCGGAGTTTCGACAGTCCAGTAATAAATCCCGGATACGACCATTTGCGTGTTTCGGGTAATCATATTCCAGGTTTCATGTGACGCCTTCGGGTCGGCAGGATCAATATCATGATTGATTTCGCGAACCAGGTCGCCGTCGATTGTGAAAATCCTGATCGTGCACTTCGGCGGCAAATTGGCGAAGTTCAGGATTCTGGTCCGGTCCGGCGGACGATCACTGTCAATGCGTCCCTCAAAACCACGTTCCCTGTAAATGTCGTCAATACGATACGGGTTGGGATAAACATAAACTTCAAGATTCCCGGCCTCCACTTCCTCTGTGGTCGGTAGAGGATAAGCGCTCTTGGCGCCCGCTGTTACCGAAGATTCCAATGAAGCAAGACCTGATTCCGGCGAACCGTAATCGAATGCGGTCACATTAACATAATAGGAAACTGTCGGCAGAAGGTTTTCTATCTCTGCTTCATATTCAAAATACTTGAGATATCCATCCGGTGTGAGCTCGTCAGGGCGGGCTGAATCCGGAATCAGGCTTGAAGGATAAGGCTGATCGGGGAACCTCTTGCGAATAGGCGCGCCCGGTCCGAGGTCGGAGGCGTTGTAGTCCTGTGCTTCGAAAATGAACACGGAGTCAGGGAAATCCGGATGCTGGAAAGGACGGCTTCGTGTGTAATTCTCCGGTATGAAGCTTTCATCATCACAGGACTGACCGTAAAGACAACGCAGCGAGTCAAGAGTAAAGGGCACTTCGTAAAGGTTGTAAGTGCCGTTAATGGGATCAAAAACAAGTTTAT
>JAJRTA010000110.1 GCA_024278515.1 Candidatus Zixiibacteriota bacterium | reverse complement strand
TTCTTCGCTCTGATTCTAAGGGTTATTTATCTCTGGCTCTATCAGGATCTGCCGTTGTGGGATCAATTGACGGTAGATAATTACTATCATCACCACTGGGCTGAGATAATAGCCCGCGGCAACATAATCGGCGATACCACGTATTTCAGGGCGCCTTTTTATGCCTGGCTTCTCTGCCTTGCCTATAGCTTGTTCGGAGTTTCTCTCTGGACGGCCCGGATTCTGGGGTTGGTCGTGGGACTGGCTTCGATCGCCTGCACCTACTACCTGGGACGCCGGGCGTTTTCACACAAAACAGGAACCATCGCGGCGATTGTACACGCCATAACACCTGCGATACTGTACTTCGAATTCGAACTTCTGCTCGATTCCACTTTTACACTGTTGCTCCAGCTATCCTTGTTGTCCCTGTGGAGCTGGTTTGACAACCGTACATTCGGCAAACTAATAGTGGCCGGACTGATAACCGGTCTTGCTTCTGTCTGTCGTCCCACTGCGTTAGTATGGGCGGCTGTGATCATCCTCATCCTTTTCATCAAAACCGAAACCTGGTCCTCTCGGATAAAACGGGCTGCTATCTTCGGTGTTGGATTGTCACTTGCAATAGGGCCGGTATTCCTGCGAAACCTGATAGTAGCTTCCGATCCGGTACTGATTGCCTCGCAGGGAGGGATCAATTTCTACATCGGCAACAACGAGGTTGCCGACGGCATATCTTCGCGACTGCCGGAACCGCTCGGGCTTAACTGGCGGATGCGGCAGGTTTCGAATATCGCCGAGAAGGCATCCGGCGCTTCCCTGAAACCGGGTGAAGTCTCGGCGTACTGGGCTGACCGGGCCTTCGAGTGGATTGCCGCAAACCCGGGGCAGGCTTTTTCTCTCTACCTGGAAAAGCTTTATCGATTCCTAAGCGACCGGGAAATTTCAAACAACCGCGAACTGTCACGTTTTTTCGGATCGATGCCGCTTCTGAAATACAATCCGATTTCATTCGCAATCATGTTCGGGTTTGGAATGGTGGGACTGTTTGTCGGCCTTTTTACGGGGAACATCCGCACTCGAACTCTCATACTGCTCATACTGATATACCCGCTGGTGGTCGCTTTGTTTTTTTTCAGCAGCCGCTTTCGCCTCCCGGTATTACCATTTCTCATTATCCTCTCCTCGGTTGGCGCTCTGACTTTGCTTGATCTGTTCGCTACCGACATAAAAAAAGGAGTCTATACACTGGGCGTTATCCTGGGCGCGTGGGCATTTTCATATTTCCCGCTGATCGGACTTCCCTCCGGTTCACCGGCTCAGGATTATATGTCACGCGGCATTTACTATTTTTCAGAAAATAACTACCGTGAAGCTCTCGGATATTTCTATACCGCTCGAATGCTTGACCCTCTTTATCCGGAGGCCAATCTGAATATCGGGGCCTGCTATCTGCGATTGGGTGTGGTCGATTCGGCCCGGTATTATTTCGAACAAGAACGCGCGGCCAATCCGAACCGGTACAAAACCTACACCAACCTGGCCAGCATTCATCTGTTGCAGGGAGAACCGGAAGAGGCTGTCGGGTACGCCCGTAAAGCGCTGGAGATGGCTGAGTGGGATGTTACTACAAACATGATACTGCTTCGCGCCCTTGCCGCTCAGGGAACAATTTCGCCCGACTCACTGAGTTTTGAAATCAACCGGGCAGTATCACGTACATCCAACGATATTTACCTGTTGAACGACGCCGCCAGTTTGATGTTGTCTCGAGGCGATACGGCTATGGCCGAAACTCTTTTTCAGAGGTCGTTACACAGCGATCCGCCGCCGTTTGAGACCGACGATGGAGCCTTTGACCGAAACTGGGCCAATCATTATTCCAGACGAAATACTCAGATCGCCCAGGCTCACTATCATCTGGGACTTCTGGCCGGCCTTTCAGGCCGGTATCATCCGGCTATCAGTCACAATCGAAAGGCTATTGAGCATGACTCCGGGTTTGTAGAAGCTTATCTCAATCTGATCAACGCAAATCGACTGGTGGGCAAGTTCGAGGAGGCCGACAGCATTTTGTCGATTGTAAAACGCCGCTTCCCCGACAACCCTTTGGTGCGGCAACTTGACAGGTTACCTCAACAAAAAAACGGGACCGAATAATTCGGTCCCGAAGCAATCATAATATGATTCGTAAATCGATGTAATCTTACTCTATCAGCATCAGTTCATGCTGCTTACGGTATTCCTCTTCACGGGCTCGGTAGTTCTCACGGGCCTGCTCTACCGTCACCTTGACCGGAGCGTCCGGATAGCGGTTATCAACAACCACCTGCTTAGTGCCAAGGGTTGGATCGTAAAGCCAGTTAAGCAGCGAATCCACCACCACCTGCATCCTGGTGGAATCCATACCAAGCGGTGTAAAGTTGAAGTGAGCTGTTTTGAACAAACTGGTCGTCAAGCGATGTGCCACCGGACGACCATGGAAAGTCTGAGCAGCACCCAGAGGGTGGGCTGACCCGTAGCAGGATTTATATTTGTACAGTATTTCCGTCCCGTATGAACGGACTGACCAGCCGACTTCAGGTAAAGCCGGACAGTCTTCTTCCCAGAAAAACAACCATTGGTATCTGGAATGAAGCTTTGCAGAATCAACTTCCATATCAGGCCAACTATCCGGATTCCGGGAAAAAGCACCTACAAAATCCTGGTAGTGTCCGGCTGGCTGACCAGGCCCTCCAAATTCGGAAAGGTAGTACATCCAACCGCCATAGCCCATAGAATCTACACCAAAATAGTAAGTGTAGGAAAAAGGTGGAACTATGCCTGTTGGCGGTTGCAACGGGTTCATTCCCCCGATCAAAGTAGTCCTTCCGGTCATCCAGACATTGATACCGGCATCAATACTTTTCCATATCGGGAATGCCTCGCTGGGTTGCGGCATTCCGAGGACATCATCGTACACAATAAGCACTTTATGATTAAGCATCAATTTAATGGGTAATCCCTGGGGCCATTTACGTGCGTAATAGTAATCAGGGCTGATCTCCTTGCCGAAAAATTCGCCTTCCTCGGTAATAGTCGTCGTATCGAAAACAATCGATCGCCCGGTATGGATACCCCAGGTATCAATAGCCCCTTTCCAGTACTGCTTTCGCACATCTATGCTTATCGGATCGGTTGCTCTCGCTGAAGCCGGTTTACTGAAATCGATCACGGCAATATCACGTTCGTACCGAGGATCGATCACGGGTACCTCTCTGAAATGAGGCACCAGATCCGGAACCATGGCATCGTCACGCGCCCTCAGCCAGAAAATAAAAGTCATCTGAACTGTAGTATCGGACTCTTTACCCGCGAACACATTCCAAAGGGTATCCCTGGTATTGCTGACCCACCCCCCGGACTCTTGTTGAATCTGGTTCCAGGGTGAAGCCAGGAAGTCGGGATCGCCAACCCGAAAATAATCCTCCAGCCCGCCGAAGGCATCCGTAGGAGTCTCAGTAGTGACAACTAAAGTGTCGCATGCCTCGGTAATACTGTCGGCCTGGAAAAATGTGTCGCATCGAATTACCGTATCTCCGAGACGAAACACTTTCCCGTCGTTGGTAACATAAACCTGGGTCATGAAAGAATCCCTGATGATCTCCATTTCCTCATCAAAGAAGGGACCATATAAACGCCAATCAAACTCGAAAGGGGGCGGGTCGCTCGGATAGTCGATGGGATCAGACCCTTGCCAGTTAAGTTTGACACCGGTAATAATACCGCCGGGTTCGACCGAATTCACAAAAGGAATATCAGAAGGATAGAATCCGTAAATAAACGAATTGGGCGGGTTGTCATTGCGCGAAAACACACGGTAGACAATATCCGACCCCAACCCTTCCTCATCAAACGCCTGAAGAAACACATACTGATCCACGTAAGTCAGGACCGGGTCGGTGAGATCAGCCGACATCGAGACAATATTGGAAGTCATAGGATCCGGACCTTTGGGGTCCACATCGAGCCTTATCCAGTCCCCGGCCGGTACACTCATAATATAGTCCATCGGATCAGCGTCACCAACCACTGCGGCTGTCGCGACATGATAGCGAAAATATGAAATCAAACCGTCACTATCGGTGCCGACCCAGTGAATTTCAGGGTTTCGAGAGAACTTATGCCCCGGCGGCGGGATGTTGACAAAATAGACCACCGGCTTAATGTTGTCGTTCACTTCCCCATCCAACCGTTTAGTGCAACTGATAGAGAATATAACCGACAGGGAGACAGCAACGACGACCACAAGCACGGCCAATGTCGCTACTCTTGCTTTGCTGAATTCATTTTTCATATTACTTCATACCCTCTATCTAAAACGCAAAGGACAGACTAAAACGATGCACCTGTGAAAGAATTCCAAAATCCTGGAATGCGTAATCGACGCTGATCTCACCATCTTCACCAAACGGGACAACGATACCGCCACCCGCAGTGAAACCGTCTTCATCGTAGTTAAACCGGTGACCGACCCTCAGGAAGTAACGATCACGGAAAACATATTCCAACCCGGTGTTGTATTTTTCAAGGTTGTCTGAAGGATGGCCGCCTTCCGCCGCGAAAGTCAGCAGATGTTCATCCTGTTCCAATAAATTGATAGAACTGCCGAACTTGAAATTGATCGGAAGAGGATAGGAGTTTGAAATCATCGTCATGTCCGGTCCGAAATTGGTGATGACCATGGCGATTTTGAAACCACGGTGACCGGTATCATAAATTGTACCCACATCGGCTGACCATCCGCTGGCCGAGTAATCATGCACGAACTGCCCGACGAACTTTACGGTAAATCCGAGTGAAAAGCGGTCGGTGAGGTAACGTCCATAGCTCAACCCGATAGCAAGATCATTCCACCCGAAGGTTCTGCCGGTACCACCGGGAGCGCGAAGCCAGGTACGCTCAATCATCTCACCCGATGAAAGTCCATACATGCTGATACCGACAACTCCGCCAATGGCCTCAAGCGGCATACCGGCGCCGACAAACCCATAACCTACATCGGCCGGCATATCGATATAAGTCATTGATACTTCGCGACCATACATAGAGGTCAAACCGGCCGGGTTGTAGTATACAGCCGAGATATCATCGGTGATTGCCGTAAACGCTTCAGCCATACCCATAGCACGAGCCGACACCCCCAGTTCAAGGAACTGGGCGCCGGTAGTGCCAACTTTCGCCTGGGCCGCTACTTTTGAAGGCGCTCCCATAATCAGGGCACACAGGAGCAACACACCTGTCAGAACGAACCAGGGTTTGTTCGTGCGTCTTGAAAGAAACGAACTACTATGTTTCACAAGCATCTCATCCTCATCTATACAAATAAGAAAACTTCTCATATATCCTTCAACCCTTTACAGGTTGATCTCCAAACCAAGGCGAATCTGTCGGCCATAATCCCAGTTGTACGGATTCAGGTCATAAGGCGTACCACCCTTAATAATCTGACTCTGGTTTTGCTGAGTGTCGGGACGACCGGTGTTGGAGTATACATAGTTGACATTACGGCTGTTGAAAACATTCTCGACCCAGAAAATCAAGCTGTAATCAATTCCCATATATCGGAAGTCCTTGGTAAAGCGGACATCAACGTTGAAAATCCCCGGCCGACGCATCGAGTTGCGTTGAATATCCTCACCAGTAGTCAAGGTCAGATTCGGGAAAGATCTGTCGGGAGTGAAAGGACGACCGCTTTCTACAATTACGCTAAAAGAAAGTGACCAACCGTTGGGAATCGGCAACCCGAACAAACGGGGCTGTACAGAAGTCGGCACGAATACCTGGATATTGGCATTCAGCCGGTGTCTGATATCATTATCAAGGGCCGCTTCGGAGAGAGGCTCTCTTGACAGCTCAAAATCACTCATGTAGTTCTGGTTGGTCTGCGAAGCCTTACCGAAAGCAAAAGCATATACATAGCTAAGTTGGCCGTTGACATAACCGCCGCCGCGTTTCTCTAAAGTCAGCTCGAATCCGCGACTTCGACCATAATCAGAGTTCTGATACTGCTGACGGGTCAGACCACCTACCCTGACCTGAGCGGAGTTGATCTTATCGAACTCGTCCTTAAAGTATCCGGAAACATCAAGCGAGTAGTTCTCACTCATGGCATATTTAACGCCGAAAGAGTACTGGATCGTCTTTTGATAATCGAGGTTGTAGTTTCCGATTACGACATTCTGAGCCACCGACGCAGTGTTACGTTTGTACATTCTCTCAAGCGCAGGTAACTGGAAGAAGTGTCCATAATTGAAGTGGATTTTAGCTTTATCGGAAATCGGATAAGAAAACCCGATACGAGGCGAGAACTTCTGACGATCACCCAGGATAATACCTGAACCGAGATCGTCGTTCTTAGCAACTTCCACAAGACTGTAACGATCCTGCAGGAAGAAATCCCAGCGGAATCCGAGCGATGCGATCATAGAACCATATTCGAGCTTATCACGGAAATACACTGTTCCCTGGTATGGTTCGTAGTGGAACATATCACGGAAAGATCCTCGACCCGGGAACGGCCCACCGTCATCACGTCCGCTATACGGATAATACGGTTTTTCTATTTCTTTGTAATCAAACCGGTCGGACTGCATCGACATACCGCCCTTAAGCTCGTGCGAACCCACTTGCCAGAAAACTTTTCCTTCCAGACGGTAACTCTGGGTTGCGCGAGAGTGCCAGAGAGCGTTTTCATCATAGTTCAAAGGATTGAGGAAGTTGGAACTGCCGCCGTAGTCATAACGTCCATTACCGTTACGGTCTATAAACGGCTCTCCAACATCGTAACGCGCATTAGGCGGGTCGTAGATACCGTTACCGTTCAGGTCAATATACGGAATCCCCGGTTCCCACGGATCGAGGGGGCCATCATATTTACCGTTGTCGTTGAGATCCATATTGTCGGGACCGACCGACATCACAAAGATATCGATACCGGCATCGTACACCGAGTTGTTGTTCACATCGATAAAATCCTCACCGACAATGGAATCACCGTCACGATACAATTCCGGGTCTCGATTATTAATACGGCTGATCCGGTTTCCATCAAGGATTCCGTTGCCGTTTTTGTCGCGAAGGAAATCTCCCTCGTCCCAGACACCGTTACCGTTCAGATCGATGAACGGTTCCCCCTCAAGGTTGTCAATAATCATGTTGTCGTTAAACCTGAAGCCGGAAAACTCCCGCACACCACCTTGCCAGTTCAACTCCCACAGACTATCCTCGCCATAGGTATAGGCAGGGCCGGACATATCAAAACCATAGACTGCCGTATCCGGGAACAGATTGATAATCGGCTCCGGCGGATCATAAACACCATTACCGTTGCGATCCTCGAAATCTTCCCACTGCGTATTCAACAGGAATTCGTCCGGGTCCATTCCGTGCCCGGGATTATTGGGATCACCGGGAGCCCGATCGAGGCTGTTCTCCATGTAAGAAAAAATAGCCTCATAGTTCATATTACGAGATACTACCTGAGAGACCTCAAGCGACAGTGACTTCCACCGATCGACCTGCACCGGTGCTGTGTTGGCTGAGTAACGATAGTCCCAGCTAAAAAGAGTCCTGCGATACTGAGAGTCTTTGTACGATAAGATCAGTTTGAGATTCTGAAGCGGCCGAATCTTCAGGTTGGCCATGTAGTAATACTTGTTGTTCTTGCGTTCCGGTATATCCAGCCCGAACAGGTTAAACGACCCGTACCTACGACGGGTCAACGGGGAATCATAGGACTCATACTGGTAAATACCGTCATCCTTGTCCACTTCACCATAGAAGTAATAAGTGAACTCCTTATCTTCCATGAAATTCAGACCCAGAGCCGGAAGGATCTTGTTTTTGAAGATCGGATCGGGGCCGGAAAACGAGGCGCGCACGAAATCGTGGTTGCGCGAGTACTTATTCAGAGTGTTGTTACCGAGATCATCAGTAATAAACTGCAAATTGATACGAGTGTTGTCTTTGGACCCTGTCTGCGTAGTTATTTTTACAATACCGGAAAGAGCGTTTCCGTATTCTGGATCAAATCCATCCTTGATAACAGTAAACTCCTGAATAGATCCCGACACCAGCGAAAGATTCGCCCCGCCTTCACCTTCCAGACCACCGAGCTGATCGCCCATGGGAACACCATCGATGATATAGGCCACCTCACCGGCGCGACCCCCGCGAATGAATATTTCACCACTGGCATTGGTAACTACACCTGCTACCTGAGTCAGCAGTTCGTCAACAGAAGTTACCGGCTGACTCATAATCTCTTCTTTGGAGATTGTGGTATGGTTGGAAACTTCAAACCTGTCGATAATATCGACTTTGTCTCTTACCGTAATGGTCTTACCGATATCGGTTATTTTCTTTGAAAGGGATTGAGATACTTCAGTCGTCAGGTCCGACTTTACTTCAACGTCGGTAACTTCGACCACGTCATAGTCGATATGTGAAATCCTTAAAGTGTACTTGCCCGGATCAAGACGTCGAATCAGGTACTTACCTTCGAAATCGGTCATAGCTCCAAAGCTGGTCCCTACGACGGACACCGACGCGCCGATAACTGCTTCTCCGGATTTCTTATCAGTAATTGTCCCCTTGATCTGTCCGACAGTTGCTGCGTACAGGCTACCCGCTACGACGGCAAACATCAGTGCGAGAAACACCAGTGAGATCGTAAATTTCCTGAGCCCAAAAGGCATCACCATTCCTCCTGCAGTCTATAAAGAAACTCTTTTTATCCCAACCTATGACTGTAAACCTCTCCTGCAGATATCCAGATATCAGTATCTTCTGATGAAAGAATGAATACTTCAATTCAAAACTCACCAAAAGCAATCCGCAGTCGCCACTTTATCATGGATTCGTTCAGCCTTCCGCCGAAACTCAAATCCGCTTTCAAGCGCTCAAAATAGCTGTCTGCTCTCGACAAAGTCAAGCGGTTTTTCCCTTTATGCACACTGCTCGACACTTTCCCGAGCTAATTATTAGACTGTTCAACTCGCATAGTTGTGCAATGATTTTTACGGTTAATCGGAGACTGTTTTATCATGAGAGCGGCTCTATGAATCACGGAGTTTTCTTCCTCCGTTATCTCGCCGGAGGCAAAACTCACCTCCAGAACCGAAGCCATCGATTGCCTGAACAAATGATCAATTCGTTCCCGTTCAGGGCCTTTAAGCGATTGCAATACAATCGGATTAGATTTTTCAGAGGAAACGTCCAAGCCAGGCAAAGCGGGGTGATGCGAGACTCCGGCCAACTTGATCGCTCCGTGCTGAAGAATCGTCGAACCAATTTTGCGAGCGGCTGAAGCCACGATCTTGGAATCGCCGGAAACTATTTCATACCTCGCTCGCGAGGCAAAACATGCGGCAACGTGAAAGAAATCAGGGTGACTGTTGGAAACGGCGGAGTTTCGGCAGTACTTGGCCGGGTAACCAAGGGCAGTGATGAAACAGGTCAGCCCCTCGGCAATAACTCGGAAAAATTTCGTCGGTATCGACCATCTTCGGTTGCGCCAACCGTCCAAATTAACCGCTACACTATATGTAAACTCCGTCTCATCATGATAAAGCGCCCGTCCTCCGGTGATACGACGTATAACCGGCGTATCCCCTAACCGGCTGGCGACAAAGGCTCGACGATGATCCTGATTCAGGCCAAAAGTTATAGCAGGCCGGGACCACCTGTAAAGCCGTAGATACAGTCGTCCGGGGTAGTCGCATGCCTGCCCAAGCAGCCACTCATCACAGGCCATGTTATAAAAGGGATCACAACCTTGTTGACTCAGAAAAATCGCTTTTTTCATGTGAGATAAAGTAGGTGATATGCGTTCTGATCGCAAGCAGACTCAGCCAGCAGCTTATTCCGGGACAAAAAAAGAGGGCGGGTAGATCGATGGTAGAGGGGGCTAGGGAGCTACCAGTGGACGACCTACCCAGGTCCTCGTCAAAATTAGCTGTTATCAGTATAGTAGAATCCGGCAGGATGTCAACCCCGATCAACAAAAAAAGAACGAGGGAATCTTTCTAATGCGAAACGCCGAATCAGGCAAACTCGTATTATTGTAATCGGAATAGCGGGAAATGAGCTTTGTTAAAAAAACGGACAACTATGCCCGTTGGTCTTGATCCGTGTAAAGACTGCCCCGCCTTACGCAGGCCGCCTGAATTGATCCGGATCGATATCGTACTGTTTGATTTTCAGGCGCAGGGTCGATTCAGGGATATTTAGAAAAGCGGCCGCATGTTTTTTGATCCCGCGCTTGGCGGCCAATGCCTTTTCGATAAACACCTTCTCGTGGTTGGCCAGGTAATCGTATAAGCCAAAACGATCATTGAACTCAACGGCTTCAATAGGCATATCCACCGCGGGAACCTCACCATTTCCGCCTGAAGATGTTTT
>JAJRTA010000109.1 GCA_024278515.1 Candidatus Zixiibacteriota bacterium | reverse complement strand
GATATTACCGGTCAGCGCCTTTCGGGACAAAACGATTCGGGTAAGCAACGAGGTCTGCTTCATGTGTCTATATTAATCTCCCGGACGACTCGGGCCAACTATAAAGATAATCGCTATTTCAGACTGGCGAAAAAAGATATCCTTCCGATAATAAACCAAAGGAGATTTCCTGCGGGGAAGAGTTATGTCAATTAACTTGGAACTACTAAAAAATTCTCTGCCGGTATTCGAGGCGAACCGCGAGGGCGTCCGGAGACGGTTCTACGAAATACTTCTCAGCGAGAATCCACATCTCTCCGATTATTTCAACGAAGCGGAAAAGGATTCGCTCAGCGAGCTTCTTGATAAATCATTGCAGACGATGCTCAGGTACTTTGATAATCCGGATAAACTCGAAAAGGACCTGGAAGAGATCGGTTCCGAGTACTGGCGCGACTGGATGAGACCGGAGCACTGGGCGCTCTACCGGGATACATTCATGGCCGCTTTGGAAGATGAGATCGGGGCCGGGTTATCGCGGGCAGCCTACGATGTATGGGACGAGGTATTGGGTATATCGCTTATTATCGTTCAGCGGGTTTGCCGAAAGGCTACCGAAGCTCACGGCTGAGCCGCCTCCGCTCAGCCGAACTGTTCGATCATTTCCCTGATCTTTTTGACATGACCTTCTTCAAATCCGGCCAGCCGCTCGAACATCTGACGCCCTTCGTCCGAATCCGCACGTTCGGCCGCCCCGATAAACATATCACGTGCTTCTTCTTCGAGTTTCAGCGCCATTTCCAGAACTTCAGAGAGTGAATCCGTACGAGCGACTTCATCGATCAGTCCGCGATGCTGCTCGGTCATTTCTTCACTGATTTCCGGCAGACCGTTCTGCATGAGGATATCGGCCGTACTGATCCATTTTTCACTGCGCACCAGGGAGTCATACTGTCGTTCGAGTACGCGGAAATGGTTTTTTTCTTCGTGGGCCAGGTGTTCGAGCGATTCACGCAGGTCCGGGTTATCTACTTTTTTTGCCGCCTCGATATAGAACACATAAGCGGCCACTTCGGATTGAATTCCCGAAGTCAGCGCCGCGAGCGTATCAGGATGTACTGCAGACATGAAATTATCCTCATCGTGTATTATTGCAGCCGACCTTTCCCGGTCGGCCCGTCATTCAGTGCCCGGCAAATTACATGCTGCGATTTGTTTGTCAAGTCAGATAGCAGAATTGCGATAGCCATAGCGTCACGTTCAATCCACTCTTTTGAAATAATGGCCGATATTACCTTTTCTTTTGATCCGAAGCTGATGTTTGATATATTCCGACAACAAAACGGCGGCATCTATGAATGATCAGATCAAATTGACCAGACTGAATGTCTCAACAAACTCCGCCGAACTGACCATCAGCGGCGAAGAAGAAACACTGGTGGTGCCGATAGAATCGGTTTACCGCAACCGGCTGGTGGAAGGAATCGTAATAACTCCTGCCCAGTTGCGGAAACTGCAAAACGAGGCGGAACTTTACCGGTGCGACCGCCGGGCGGCGCGTCTTTTGGCCATGCGTGATCATTCGATCGGCGAATTGAAGGCGAAACTGCGGCAGCGAAAACATGCCGAGGCCACGGTACAGGCGACAGTCGGAAAATACATCAAAAACGGCTCACTCGACGATGAGCGATATGCCCTGAACGCGGCCCGTACATTGCTGAAACGAAAGCCCTGCGGACAAAGTTACCTGAGCGCGTACCTTCAGAAAAGACGGATAGCCCGTGATCTGGCCGAACAAACAGCCGAGATGCTGTTCGCGGGAGAGAATATAGATGAACTGGCTGTTGCCGCGTTAGAACACAACTGGCCCCGCCTGGCCCAGTTTGAACTTGAAACCGCCCGTAACAAAGCCTATAATTATCTTGCTCGCCGCGGCTTTGACTATGGCTCGTCCAAAGCCGCCTTTGAAAAACTGTGGCGTGAATCAGGCGAGAATCGCCCACCTGACGAGGAATCCGAAGATTAAAACCGCGGAAATCAGACAGACTTTTCTGGAGTTCTTCAGGGAACGCGATCACCGGATAGTACCATCTTCACCGGTAATCCCTTTTGACGATCCCACGATCCTGTTTATCAATGCCGGTATGAACCAGTTCAAGGATGTTTTCACCGGACGTCGCAAAGTGGAGTACACACGGGCGGCCAGTGTGCAAAAATGTATCCGGGCCGGCGGCAAACACAACGATCTCGATAATGTCGGGTTCACCGCCCGGCATCATACGTTTTTCGAGATGCTCGGCAATTTTTCATTCGGCGATTACTTCAAGGAGGAAGCGATCGCATTCGCCTGGGAACTGGTGACCAAAGTGTACCAGCTTCCGGTCGATCGACTGTACGCAACCGTTTATGAAGAGGACAACGACGCGTTCCGGCTTTGGGAAAAGGTAGCGCCTGAACTCAGAAACGGCCGTATCATGCGGTTCGGGAAGAAAGACAACTACTGGAGCATGGGAGATGTCGGGCCCTGCGGGCCATGCTCGGAGCTTCATATCGACCGCGGCGAGAAATACGGCGCCGGGCCGAACGATGTGGTCAACGGCGAGACCGAACGGTTCACCGAAATCTGGAACCTGGTTTTCATGCAGTTTGATCAGTTGCCTGACGGTCGGGTCGTACCGCTGCCGAAACCTTCGGTTGACACCGGCGCCGGGCTGGAGCGGATCGCGTCCGTTATGCAGAATGTCGACAGCAACTATGAGATCGATCTGTTTCAGGACCTGATAAAAGCTATCTCGGAAATTACAAGCTCGAAGTATTCCGATCATGTCTCCTCGCATCACGTTATCGCCGATCATCTGCGGGCGTTGACTTTCGCCATTGCCGACGGCGCCGGTATCTCCAATGAAGGGCAGGGCTATGTGCTGCGTCGCATTCTCCGACGGGCAGCCCGACACGGACGACTGCTGGGGATGCACGAGCCGTTTATTCATTCGCTGGTGCCGGTTCTGGTGGAAACGATGTCCGATGCTTACCCGGAAATTAAAGAGAAACAGACCCATGTCGAAAATGTCATCCGCGCCGAAGAGGAGTCTTTCCTGCGCACGCTTGAAACCGGAATGAACCTTTTTGAACAGATAGCTAAAAAGGTCAAGGCTTCCGGTAGTAAGGTCATAGACGGCGCCGATGTGTTCAGGCTTTATGACACCTATGGCTTCCCCTACGATCTGACCGAGATCATCGCCGGCGAACAGGGTTTGAGCCTTGACCGGGCCGGTTTTGAAACGGCCATGGCGCGGCAGAAAGAACAGTCCAGGGCCGGGGCAGGATTCGGAACCTTTGTGGAGCAGACGGCCCGGCGGTTTATTGATATGATCGACGACAAAGAACTGCTGAATATGCCAGCCACATACTTCGACCGGGAAAATTACGATCTGGAAGCCGAGATTAAAAATGTAAAATACGCACCTTTTCCGGAAGTGGCTGTGAT
This sequence comes from Candidatus Zixiibacteriota bacterium, assembly GCA_024278515.1. Lineage (GTDB taxonomy): Bacteria > Zixibacteria > MSB-5A5 > GN15 > FEB-12 > JAJRTA01. The sequence goes on along the minus strand of JAJRTA010000109.1, from coordinate 4,381 downwards.
AACGGATAAATCGCCCATGTACGTCGAAGCCGGCGGACAGGTGGGTGATATCGGGCGTATTCATAACGACGCTCTCGATATCGAGATACAGACAGTCATCAACCACCATGATTACTATATCCATATTGGAAAAGTTACTCGTGGGACTAAAGAGAATCTTGGTACCGGTCAGACTGTAACTATCTCGGTCGATGCCGAACGTCGCCGGGATATCATGCGCAACCATACGGCCACCCATCTGGCCCACGCCGCGCTCAGGCAGGTGCTGGGCGATCATGTCAAACAGTCCGGTTCCTATGTCGGACCGGATCGACTGCGGTTCGATTTTTCGCATCATCAGCCGATGACCCCGGATGAAATCAGACAGGTCGAACAGATCGTCAACAATCAGGTTTTGAAAGCTGTCGATGTATCGACTGAGATCATGGATATCGACGAGGCTAAAAAATCAGGGGCTACCGCACTATTCGGAGAGAAGTACGAAGACAAGGTGCGCGTGGTATCCGTGCCCGGTTTCTCCAAAGAACTGTGCGGCGGGACGCACGTGAAAAATACATCTCAGATCGGGCCGTTTTTTATCACACTGGAAACCGGCGTAGCCTCCGGGATTCGTCGGCTCGAGGCGATTACCGGCTGTGAAGCAGTCAGACTGATGCTTGAGGCCAAATATTTCCGCACACAGGCCGCCCAGCTTTTGGGTCGTCGCGAGGAAGAAGCGCTGGAGGCTCTTCAGCAACTGAAGCAGAACAATCTGGCGCTCGAGAAAGAACTCAGGAAAACGAAAGCCGAGATGTTCTCAGGTGGCGGGCAGTCGGTGGGGGCTGAGCAAAAGATCGGTTCGCTGACTTTGGTCACACATGACTTCGGCGAATCGGATCGTGATGTCATGGCCGGGTGGATGGACCAGCAGAAAGCCCGCGGCGAAGCGGTGGTAGCCTTTGGCTTGGGAGCTGTTAACGGCAAAGCCACGGTTATGGCCGCGGCCAGCTCAGCGGCAACAAATGAGAAAAATATCAACGCGGGAGCTGTTCTGAAAGAGGTTCTCCCCCGGTTCGGCGGTCGCGGCGGGGGCAAACCCAACTTTGCTCAGGGAACGGTTGCTGTCGACACGGAAGCCAGTAATATTTTTGAGGCATTTAAACAAATAGTCGAAAAGAAGACGACCTCATAGCGATACTATGACAAATAGCTGCCGACCATAGCAAGGAAGGGTCAATGATCGAGGGACCGATCTACAACAAGTTAATGACCACTCGTAAGGAACGTGGCGCCGGGTTCCTGCTGCTGATCGATCCGGACCGGGTGACCCCGGAAATATACACAGCACAAGCGGAGATAGCCGCCGACTGCGGGGTTGACGCCATACTGGTGGGGACATCGTTTGTGCTGGACAGTGATTTCAGTTCGGCGGTCAGCCGGATTAAGGAAGCCTCCTCGGTGCCGGTGTTGATTTTTCCTGGCTCGTATGCCCAGATTTGTCCGTCGGCTGACGCTATTCTTTTCACTTCGCTTTTGTCCGGTCGCAACCCCTTTTATCTGATCGAAGAGCAGGTAAAAGGCGCTCCGATTATCAAACGATGCAACCTCGAACCTATTCCGACCGGTTACCTGCTGATCGAATCCGGCCCGCTCACATCGGTGCAATACATTTCCGGTACTCTGCCGATCCCGCGTACCAAAAACGATATCGCCTGCGCACACGCACTGGCCGCCGAGTATCTTGGGATGAAACTGGTCTATCTCGAGGCCGGGTCCGGCGCCGAGAATTCAGTACCGGTTGAAATGGTCGAAGCGGTAAGTTCCTACGTGGATATTTCGGTGATCGTCGGAGGCGGTCTCAGAACCCCGGAGGATGCTGAGGCGCGTGTCCGGGCAGGCGCGTCGTTTGTGGTAATCGGCTCCGGTCTGGAATGCCGGTCGGACCGGACTCTTATCAATGAATTCGGTTGCGCTGTTCACGTTAAGGAGACTGTGACGATATGAATGAAGACGTTCGTTTGACCCAGCTCAAAAAAGTCGCCGAAGAATCCGCGATACTCAGACGCTCGGTGGCGGATCAGCTCGGATCGAAAATACTGGACCTGGCCGCGGTCATATCCGGTGTGCTCGGTTCCGGCGGCAAACTGCTGTTGGCCGGTAACGGTGGTTCGGCTTCCGATGCCTCGCATTTCGCCGCTGAAATGATCGTACGCCTGACCTCGGATCGAAACCGACAGTCGTTGCCGGCCATAGCTCTGGGGATGGATCCCTCGGTCGCCACAGCCGCGGCCAATGATTTCGGATATGAAAATATATTCTCCCGACAGGTGGAAGGACTGGGCCAGAAAGGTGATCTGCTGTTCGTGCTGTCCACTTCCGGCAACTCTCCCAACCTGATAAAAGCGGTGTCCGTGGCCCGCGAACGAAGTATCCTGACCGCCGGTCTGCTGGGCGGACGGGGCGGCAAGCTGGCCAAAAAAGTAGAGCGTCCGTTGATCGTGCCTCACACCTCTACTCAGCGTATTCAGGAAGAACATATTTTCATCATTCACACTCTGGTCGAACTCATAGAAGGCGACCTTTTCCGATGAGCCGTGACACACCGTCAAAACTGACCAGCGCCCTGTTTTTCTTCTATGGCCTGTTTATCTTCGGCAGTACGTTTTCGATAGCCGTGGCCCAGATGGCCTTCGGGGTGGCGCTGGCCCTGTTCGTGACGGTTGTCATTATCGAACGACACCAGCCGTTTACGCCGTCTCTTCGACGATTCTACATTTTCGTGGCTCTGTACGTTGTCTGGATTTTTGTCAGTTCAGTGATGGGTAAAACAGTCGGGCGGTCGCTCTTCATCATGAAAGAGGACTGGCTGTTTTTTATCATACCGGTTGGTGTCCACCTGATGCAGAGCAAGACCTGTCGCGAGCGGCTGGTTACGGCTTTTGCGGCAGGGGTGGTTTTGATCTCGATTTACAGCCTTCTGCAGTACTGTTTCGGTCTGAACTGGGGAAAAGATACACCGCTGACTCCTGCCGACGGGTTCGGCTACCGGGTGCGTGGGAGTTTTTCGAATAGGCTGACCTTTGGAAACTACTACGCCACCGCCGCCCTTGCCCTGCTGGGGCTGGGTATCCGTAAAGTTGATGATCTTACTACCGGACATCGGCGGCTCTTTCTGATCGGGTCGGTTCTGGCCATGATCGTGACTATTCTGACTTTCAGCCGCGGTTCGGTAGTTGCGCTGGTGACAGGTTTGCTGATCGCCGGTCTGGTGCTGGGGCGCAATTATCTGATTGGTATTATTACCGGGCTGGTTGTGGTGTCGGCGGTGGTTGCGCTGACTTTGCCCGGGCTGGTCGGTCGTTTCAATAAAGCTCTGGACCTGGAACTCAGCGCCGAATACGAAGGCGGCCGCCCGTTTATCTGGCAAAAATCACTGTCGATTGCGCGGGAACATCCTCTTTTCGGCGTCGGTCCCGGTAATTTCGCGCCGGAATACGAAGCTCGCCTGCGACCGGATATTCCTGATAATCGCAAGCTTACACATGCTCACAATGATTTTATCAATATGGTGGCTGTTTACGGTTTCCCCGGATTTCTGTTTTTCACGGGATTGTGGCTGACGGTTTTAGCCTATCAGTATGGAGGTTTCAGAAGGTGGGGCAGGACTGCCTCAGAAAACCGGTATTTACTCGCCGCCTTTTTGGGGTCGGTGACGTTTCTGGTCAGCTCGATGTTCGAGGCTACCTTTGCCGATGAGGAAGTCCGTCAATTACTGATGTTTATATGGGCGCTCGGACTCTGGCCGTGGTATAATGAATTGCCCGGACAAAAGAAAACAGCCCGTAAAACCGCTTGACATTTAACAGGATATCTCTTTTTTGGAGTTCAGTATGGCAAAGAAAACACAACGCTCACAACCCAGGCCAACCCGACCGGTCGAAGAAATCTCGTGGCCGTTCGGGATGAAAAATTATCTGCTGTTCGCCATTTCTATGGTGGTGATTGTGGTCGGATATATAACTCTCGGTAACGGTTCCATGACCCTGGCCCCGATCCTTTTGGTTCTCGGCTATTGTGTTTTGATTCCGGCGGCGATTTTGATTAAGGACAAACCTGAAAAAAGCCCGGCCGGAACACCTGATATGAACACCGAGTGAATCGACTTCCCTTTTGATATAAAAAAACACCGTACGATCTTCCCCGATAAGGGTTAAAAATTTCTGTTAATGCCTATTGAAACAGGGGGGTAGTAATTACAACAAACGGTAACTGTTGTTTACCGGAGGACGACAGTCGTTGGGGTGTGTTCAGTCGTTGCGCACGGGACGTACGAGACGGTTGGTGGCCCGCCCTTCAGGGTGGTGGGGTCCGTCTGGATTCCGGGTCAGGGCCGGAATGACGG
>JAJRTA010000108.1 GCA_024278515.1 Candidatus Zixiibacteriota bacterium | reverse complement strand
CTGGGGCACGATTATGATCTGTTCATCTTCGACGAAGTCGCTTTTGAGCCGGACCCGGAGTATGTGGTTGAGGAGGTTATCCGGATGCGTCTGGCCGACCGTGAGGGCAGGCTCGACCTGATCAGTACGCCCAACGGACGCAACTGGTTTTATCGGCGGGCCAACGAGATTATCAGGCAGACCCGTAACGGTTACTTCCAGTCCGGTGACAGCAGGGAAAATACCTACATCTCACAGGATTTTCTGAAAGAAAGACTGGTTCATTTTTCCGAGCGCAGAGTGCAGCAGAATATCATGGGACAGTTTGTCGATTCCGGAGGTGAGATATTGAAAGGAGTCTATGTCGACCGGGCGCTGGAACTGTTCGGATCAGATAGCGAGAAAAACGGCGATAACGATCGGAGGCGCTTCATCTCCGGCTGGGACCTGGCCCGCAAGCGAACCGCCACCGTCGGTATAACGATAGAACTGCGAAACAACCATGCTCGCGTGATCGCGCTGGAACGGTTCCGGAAGTTCGACTGGAATGTGGTTATTGAGAAAATCAAACAGCGCCAGTTGAAATATCCGGGCGAACTGATTGTCGACGCTACCGGACTGGGTGACGTAGTGGTGGAACAATTACGCGAATTCAATCCGCAGGCGGTTATTTTTACGCCTTCGTCAAAGGCGGAGATGCTCACCAATGTCGAGCTGTTCCACGCCACCGGTCGGATCAGCTATGAATCATGGCGGTTGCCCGATGGTCCGGGGAAATGCTGGTCATTCGAGGATGAACTGCGCGCGGCGCGCTGGGACGACAACAACGAGTGCGATTCACTCATGGCCCTGGCTTTGGCTTTGTGGCCGTTGCGCCGACGCGGTGAAATAGAAATTGAACCCAGAGTAGGAAAAGTGTGAAGATGAAACAAAACTAGGGCTGTTGTTTGAGCGAGTCGGCCAGTTCGTTCAACCGCCGGCGCATTCGTTCGACTTCCGGTTCGTCGGGAGCAAGCGAGATGAATTGTTCATAATAACGAACAGCCGTGCGGTAATCTTTCGACGCATCCGCCTGAAAAGCATAAATCAGATAGGGATAGGGCAGAGTTGAATCCACGGCTGTCAATGAATCGGCCAGCCGGGACGCCTCGGCTGTGTTGCCAATCCGCTGATTGATGATCATCAGGTCGGTGATTATCTCCTTGTCGTCGGGAAACATCGCCGCCGCGTACCGTACCGCTTTCATCGCCTTGACCAGTTTGTTCTGATCGCGCCAGAAAATATATTCATTCATCAGCACTTCCCGGCGGTACGGTTCAAGCATCAGAAGCGTGTCCAGTTCCGGCCGTACCTGCGGGTACCGCCGCATACCGATCAACAGGTTGACCAGGGTAAGGCGGGCGTCGGTCCAGTACGGTCTTTTGTGTTTCATGGCATAGAGGTATCTCAGGGCGTCATCGTATCGTTTGCCTGCTATCAGATCACTCGCGCCGCTCAGGTTGAGGTAATCTTCTGAAACGGTGGGCATGATCCATTCCCAGTGATTGGCTTTCTCGAGATTGGTCGTGTCCATCGGTATGACGGGCGGTTTATCTCCGGTTGCCGGAAGTTCTCCCAGCACTGTTTTCTGACCCGGGTTGAGATTCTCGAATCCCGGCACGCGCAGGACTTCTTTCCGGTCATCACGATAACGCAGATAAAAGTAAGCGTCCCGAAAGGCGAACCCGGCGTTCAGGTAATACAGGTTGTTCTTGTCGAGATATTCACGGGCGTAGGTTTCCATCCGGTCGATCCTGAGCACTACCGGCAGGTAACTCAAGGGAACGATTACCGCCATGGCCGCCATGAGTCCGAGGATCCGTTTTGCGATATTGTTTTCCTTCGGCAATCGCGACAACACCAGCCCGGTCAGGAGCGCCAGCGGAGCAAGGAACGCGCTCATCCCGGGCATATCGAACACGATACCGTTGAACGGATTAGTCACGAACAGGGCGGTGCCCCCGCCGAGAGCCATCAGGCTGAATCCGAACAGGGCTCCATCCTGTCTGATATCGGACAAGCGACCTATCCAGAGATACTTGGTTACTGCTATCGTCGGAACAACCAGAAAGAATATCTGCACGATGTCGCCGATGTGTCTTAATGAAAAAAGGCTCAGGTTGCCGAACGGCGGCCTGGCGTTGAGAAATAACAGGTGGTGTGAGAACTCGAAATCGGTTGCCGCTTTGTAGTAGTACAGCCCGATCACCAGAAGGTACGTAAATAGTCCCGCGCCGATCGACACGACCGGGATTTTACCGGACCTTGAACCAGACTTGCGTATCGTGACAAACAACACTGCCGGTAACAGGAAAATCGTCCGGAAATACAGAAAGATTCCAAGCAACGCGATCAGCCAGATCAGCGCCAGGTTACCGATCCCCCCGTCACGATCTGTTTTCAAAACAAACAGAGCAAGCCAGGTTGCGGCAGCGGCAAATATCGGTTCCACTCCGATATAGCCGAACCAGATAGCCGCCTGCGGTCCGAAAAACATAATGATGAACAAAGCTGTTCGCCGTGCCGGGTCGTCCGAGAGCATCCGCGACAGCCGGATACATCCGACCAGCGCGGCCAGTGTCGCCAGAAAGCTGATCGTTGTCCAGCCCAGCACGGCCGGTGTTGAGCGGGGCAGGTCGAACCAGGCCAACAGATCACGTACCCATGAAGCCAGCAGCGTGCCTCCCAGTTCGTGCCACCGGAACAGGGAGGATGGCACATGATCAACCATGCCGACTTTCAGGTTTCCTCCTCCCAAAATAAACGAATCATGACGGAAAAGGAGTAAGAGGGCGAAAAGAACGATCGAGGCGATGATCGTTGCCGGTCGGCCTGCGAATGTATATCCGGAAAGTAACTGGTATCTCAAAACGAAAATGATGATTCCGGCTGAGAGCAATGCCCACAGCGCCGGATACCATGAAGACAGATGACGGAAATGTGTAAACGACCAGTTGTTGTCGAAAAACATCCCGCCGATAAAACGAGACAGAAAGAACAGTGCCGATATGATCAGCAGTAAATACCAGGCATGTTTGATTTGTCTGTCGTCAAACATCGTATCGCTCAGAACTCCTGGCGTCCTTCCAAAGCGCGTCCCAGAGTAGCCGAGTCGGCGAATTCCAGGTCCGACCCGACCGGCAGACCGCGCGCAATCCGCGTGACCTTCACGCCGAGCGGATGAAGCAGTTTGCTCAGGTAAATCGCGGTTGCTTCCCCCTCGACATTCGGATTGGTGGCGAGCACCACCTCGGTCACTTCGCCGGTCAACCGGGCCAGCAGTTCCTGAATCCTGAGTTCATCCGGCCCGATGCCGTCAAGCGGCGAGAGTCGCCCGCCCAGGATGTGAAACAGGCCGTTGAACCCGTCGACTTTGTCGATCGCCGCGGCGTCGGCGGTCTCTTCGACTACACAAATCACGCTTCTGTCCCGTTTAGGGTCGGAACATATCCGGCAGGGATCACTTTCGGAGATATTGTGGCAGGTCGAGCAGAAGCCGACTTTGTCGATGACTTCGCGGATGATATCGGCCAGCTCCAGTGCTTCTTCTTTGGGAAGATTGAGAATATAAAAGGCCAGCCGCGAGGCCGACTTGCGTCCGATTCCCGGCATCCGGGCGAGACGATTGGCCAGCCGTTCAACCGATGTCGCCGACTTGAACATGTCAGAAGGACCCTTTTAGAACGGCAGGTTCATCCCGGGGATATTCAAGCCACCGGTCAGACTGGCCATTTTTTCGGTCTGCAGCTCCTGCGCCCTGGTGCGGGCCTGGCTGATCGCCGCCAGGATAAGATCCTGAAGCATCTCGACATCTTCCGGGTCGACCACTTCCGGGTCGATAGTGATCGAGACAATATCCTGTTTGCCGTTGGCCGTGACCCTGACCATGCCGCCTCCGGCGCTCCCTTCGACTTCGGCCTGCTCCAGTTCAGCCTGAATCTCTTCCATTTTGGCCTGCATCTGCTGCACCTGTTTCATCATATTTCCGATGCCGCCTTTACCCATTTTCATCTCCTTTTCGTTATATCCGGTTATTTTCTATTCACTGTTTCGGACGCCGATTATTTCACCGTCGACTTTCTCTATCAACATCTTTAGACGAGGCGACTCGGCTACGAGTTTCTTCAGGTCGATGCTCTTGCTTTTTTTCTTATCATGAGCGGGATCATCATCTTTTTTGGTTTTGTCGGTTTCGAAGATTATACTCAGATTGGCGGTGAAAAAATCGGCCAACGCTGTTTTTATCTGAGCCAGATTGTTAGGTTTTTCGACAACCTGACGAGCTACTCCGGATGAGGGGTCGAACACGGCGGTAATCTGATTGTCGTTGACCTCCCGCACCTCGGCCATGGCCAGTTGCGAAGCCAGCATGTTGTTGGTTTGCCTGAGTTGTCCGATGAATTTCTTCCAGCCGGAACGGACCATCATCAGATTGACCGCTCGGCTGTAAACCGGTTCGGAGACTGCTTTTTTGGTGTTCTCCTCGCTACGGACCAGCTTCAGACCGGCAGATACTGCCGCATCATCCTTTTTTTTGATCGGGACCGAACAGGTTGCCGGAAGCAGGCGGAGCCGGTTCCTGCTTCATCCGGGTCAGGATCTCTTCGAGCCGGATCGTCCCCTCAAGTTCAGCCATCTTTATGGCGGCGACATCCAGAAGCAGACGTTCGTCGAGGCCGGTTTTACTTTTGAGGTCGCGGTTGAGATCCATCCCTATCTTGATCAGCCGCACGATATCGCCGAGTTTGAAATTACCGGCCTGCCGGATCAGCTCGTCGAGTTCCCCGCTTGTAAATCCGAGCAGTTCCCCTGATTTTTCGTCGGTGGCGATCACCATCAGCAGTCTCAGATGTTCCAGCAGTTCCGCCGTGAAATCCCTGATATCACCGCCGCCGTCAACAATGGTTTTGACCATCGCCAGCACCGACTTGCTGTCGTGCGCGGCGACGGCATTGACAAAGTCGATCAGTGTCTGACGGTCAACCATGCCGAGAGCCGCAACAACTGTTTCGGTCGTTATTTTTTCCGATGCGAATGCGGTCAACTGATCCAGCAGGGAAAGGCTGTCACGTACCGACCCGTCCGCTTTGCGCGCCAGCAACTTGATCGCGCCGTCCTCGATGTCCAGTCCTTCTTTGCGGGCGATACTTGATAAATGACCAGCCAGGGCTTTTACCGGGACACGCTTGAGATCGAATTTCTGGGTACGCGACAGGATAGTCTGCGGAACTTTGCCCGGTTCGGTGGTGGCGAACATGAAAACTACATGCGGCGGCGGTTCTTCAAGCGTTTTCAACAGCGCGTCGAAGGCCGCGGCCGACAGCCGGTGGACTTCATCGATTATGTAGATCCGTTTCTTTCCCCCGGTCGGCATGTAACGGACATTTTCACGAAGCGTGCGTACGTCATCGACTCCGGTATTGGAGGCGGCGTCGATCTCGAGCACGTCCATTGAAGTCCCGGCTGTGATCTCTTTGCAGGGGTCGCATTCACCGCACGGATCCGGGGTGGGGCCGTTGACACAGTTCAGGGCTTTGGCCAGAACACGCGCCGTGGTCGTTTTACCGGTGCCGCGCGGCCCGCAGAACAGGTAACCGGAGCCTATCCGGCCGTTTTTGACGGCGTTCTGAAGGGTCCGGCTGACATGATCCTGAGCGACGATATCTTCGAATCGTTGCGGACGGTATTTACGGGCCAGCACCAGGTAACTCATAGAAAGCCAATATATGCAATTAGCCGCGTGTGCGGAATCATAAATTGGGCGGACTTTCCCCGAAAAAATATGGATTGGCGGAGGTTTGTTGCAGTTGACGTCTGTTGAGGGCTGAAAGTCGGAACCCGGAAGGGGTTCCGATCTACGGCTGTATGGATGTCGGCAGTGTTTCCATCGCCAAGTCATTCCGGGCCCTGACCCGGAATCCACGTACATTTTCTGGATGCTGAATCAAGTTCAGCATGACGAGAAATATAACGGGATGCCGGATCGAGTTCGGCAGCTGCAGACCGGAACACGCAAGGGGTACCCGGCTACTAACCAGGACCATGTTTGCGAAAACGGAACAGAACCACAAAGCTCACAACAACAGAGAACAATGAGACGATTAAACCGGTGAAAAAGTACGGTGTCCGGTATGTCAACACAACGCTGTTGCGCCCTTCCTCGAACTTAAACGATATAAGTCCCTGCTCTTCAGTCAATTCTCGTCCATCCCCGACCCGCCAGCCGGGATCAAAACCCATCCCGATAACCATCGTCCCGCGCTGTTCGGCGTTAAAAGAGTACTCTATCCGGTTGGGAGTATAGTCGGCTGTCAACGAATCGACTTTGCCCGACAAGACATATTCCCGATGTACCGTATTGGTGATATCGACGAGGCCGCGGCTCGGATGGTAGGCCGACAGCCAGGGCGTGATCAGCGAACCCCGGTTGGCCAGATAATTTTTGTAGGCCTGGGGATGTTCATCGATAACCTGACGAAACGTCTCGGACCGTGTGACATTTTCCGGCGGTTGTACAAAAGCGCCGGCCATGATCGGCCAGGCCAGCAAAAGGTTGGTCCCGATCACTATGGCAACACTGATTCCCAGGGCGGTATTGAGCAGTGAGCGGCGGGTGTGAGAGTGGAACTGTTTTTTGAGCATGTCATACCCATACGCTCCGAGAACGACAACCGGGAGAATTACAAACTGGAACGCCCTCCCGGTACATCGGGCCGACGAAAAGCCGGGCAAATTCGACAACAACGCCCAGGGAGAATACCACCCAAAATTGCCAAGCCCCAGAAGCAGGAAGAAAAGTGCGGTCACAGCCCAAAACCAGTGTCTGCGCCAGGCTGTTAGCAGCGCGGCTACGGCCATGATAACTACCAGCGGCGAGATATAAGCGCCGTACTCATGCCAGCCCCAGACCTGGCCTGCAATAAGCTGCTCGTATAGCGAATGTTTCAGTCCAAAGAAAATTGATCCGAGGGCCGAAAGCGGAACGCTCTCGTCAGGGTTACCCGCCCATTTGTTCTGATACAGGTAGATAACCATCGGGAGAAACTTGACCGCCGCCAGGCCGAGGCCAAGCAACATGGAAGTAAACATATTTTGCAACAAAACATACTGTTTCTGAGTCAGTGAAAAGAGGAAAAGAAGAAGCAAAAGAAACGACAGAGAGTATAACAGAGGAATAGCAGCGCCGTTACCCAGCACGATAAGCGCAATTACCCACCCCGCACCAACCAGGAACTTCACGTTTTCTGCAGATCGAAAGATGAATAACGCCAGCCAAGGCAGGAAGCAGAAATGCGTGAAGGGAATATGTCCCTCGGCAAAATGCAGTGCGAAATACACTGAACCGAAATAACCGACCGCAACCAGCAAAGATGCGACTTTTGAGAGTCCCAGACGCTCGCCGAGTTTGCAACTGCCGAGGAAACCAAGAAAGTAGCAGATCAGAACCTGAAGCTTAAGTCCGACGACCGCCCCGAACAAAAGATGCAAAAGGATAAACGGCGACAAAACGGCGACTTCGGGATGATGAAAGAGGATGTTACCACCCCCGAGGTACGGATTCCAGAACGGAAACTGCCCGTAATCAAGAATACTCCCAACCGGTACTGCGGCCATTGTAGTGAAGAGATCCCAGTCGCGCCCGCCCCACCAGCTCAGCTTCAAAAGGAACGGCAGAGTATAATAGAGCGCGAGGATACCGGAACCTACCGGAAGGAACAGGCGGCTGTTTATGATGCGCTGTACTGACATTTAAGATTTCCGTATCAGCATGGTAGGACTAACTTAATGAATCCGGCGAGGCTGAAAAGCAAAAGTTTTGTTCTCCCGACCGTAATGTTTGCGGTGTTCGTGCTGACTTTTCTGACTCTTTTGCAATCCGGTCCCACTAAGTATGACAGCCTGATACGCACCCTGATTCAATGGGACGGACGACTGTATTTGTCAATTGCCAGCGAAGGGTACGAATTGTATCCGTGCGGTGACGACTCCGGTCATCTTTGCGGCAATGTCGGCTGGTTTCCCATGTATCCTTTAGCCGCGGGGTTGCTGACCCGAATCGGGCTGGACTACCGCTACTCGCTTCTGGCCGTAACCTGGCTTTCGTTGTGGCTGGCCCTGCTGGCCCTGTATCGTTTGGTGGCACGCCGTTTTGGTGACCGGACAGCTTTAGTCAGCCTGATCTGCCTGCTTTTGTTTCCGGGATCGCTCTATCTGCTGACCGGGTTTCCGTACGCGTTTTACCTGATGCTGTTATCTATTGCCTTCTATATGCTCGACACGGAGAACTACCGGTGGCTGCCGCTTCCGTCAGCCATGCTGGCGGTTACCTATCCATCAGGCATAGTAATCGGCCTCCCGGTGTTGTGGGTGCTGGTCAGCCGGTACAAAAAACTCGGTTCCGTAAACAGAAAATATCTCTTCATGACACTCGCCGCAATGGGGGCCGCGTTGAGTGCATTCTGCCTTAACTTTTAGCTGCGATTCGGTGATTTCTTATTGTACTTCAGATTTCAGTCACAGGATTACTACGCCCACAAGAGCAGCTTTCCCCTGTGGACAATAGCCCGTTCACTGCATGATTTACCCTGGACCCTCCCGGTGACATTGATACTTGCTTTCGTGGTCCTGGTAACCGTGATCTTTTCAGTCGCAAACTTCCCCGCACCTGGCATATTCTGATGTCCGGCCTGCTGTTGTTCACCACTTCCGCCGGAACCACGAACTGCTACTACCGTCATATCGTCGTCGTGTTTCCCTTATTCGCCATGGTTGCTCTTGCCGTCTCGGGACGACGACGCAAATGGCTGTTACCACTCTACCTGATCATCTGTCTTGTGCTGATATTTCTGGTCTACCTGCCCGCGTATAAAGCGGGAACGCTGATGTAACAGCAACCCGGAGGCTAACGGTTCAACTCGCCGATCAAGCGAAGCCCGTCAAGTGTCAAGTCCGGCAGGACTTCCCGGATATAGCGTGAATGTTTTTCCAGTCCGGCCGCCAGTCCTCCGGTAGCGATCACAATCGGATCGGTCATTTCGGTCTCTTCGATAATTTTATCGCAGATAAAATCGACCTGTCCGACCGTGCAGTAGAACAGCCCGGATTTGAGAGCGTTTTCAGTGTCGCGCCCGACAACTTTCGGCGGCGGCTCGATCCGCACTTCGTGCAAACGGGCGGTTCGTCGGATCAACTGCTCCATCGAGGTGCGATGGCCGGGGGAAATCAACCCGCCGATATAAGCGCCCCGATCATCGACCACATCAAATGTGGTCGCGGTGCCGAAATCTATCACGATCACCGGTTTCTTGTACCGCACGAACGCGGCCGCGGCATTGGCGATGCGGTCGGCGCCGGCCTGATGAGGGTGGTCGATATCTATTTTCACCGGCAACTTCAGATCAGGCGACACCATTACCGGAGAACAGGCAAGGTATCGCTTCGAGGTATCTTCAAAAACCCCGGTCAAATGCGGAACGACAGAGCCTATCACTACCTGATCAATTCGGTCCGGTATTATATCATGTCTGTCAAGGAAACTTGTGGTTATCAACCCGGCCTCGTCGGAGGTTATATGATCACGAGTACTCAGGCGAATACTCGTTGCAAGTGTCTCACCGGAATAAAGACCGAGCACGATATTGCTGTTGCCGATATCTATCACCAGTATCATGCAGCCAATATACGCCCGTGAGAGATCAAGTCAACAGACGTAAATGGTTGTCCGGAGCCGAAATGTCCCCGGTTGGAGGGTTTTGACAATCCGGCCGATAATAATATGGTAACTCTGTGATTTAATGTGAATGGAGCCCGGAATGGCCCGACTATTTACATACGCCTGCCTGAACCTCTGTATGTTAATTTTAACAGGTTGCGGGAAACAGATGACCATCACCAAAGCGCGGCTGATCGAAGATCGCCCGGTCAATGCGATTTCCGAAGACTATTTCAGCGACGGTCTCAGTATGTTTCGCGCTCAAAACATCGAGTCGGCCCGTGAGTATTTTATAATGGCTGTCGCCGCCGACTCGACTCACTGGCGGGCGTATTACTATCTCGGACTGGTTTATCGCGAAACGTACAACGAACCGGCCGCGATCACTTCGTTGCATAACGCCCTGACCTACGCCCCGGCTGAGAACAAAGAACGGGCGATGATCTACCTCGCTCTCGGTGAACTGTGGGAACAGCAGGGAGACTACTCACGGGCCGAAATGAGTTACCGCACCGCGTTGAATCTTCATGCCGGATCGACTCGCGCGATGGCCGGGCTGAGCCGCCTTGAACAAATAAACCGATGACCTGAAAAAACGGTGCCGCTCTCTTGTGAATCTCCTATATTGACTCCATGGAAAAGCGTATTCCCACTTATCATCTCGGTGATGATTTCCGCAGCCGGCTCGATAAGTTTACCGATCTCATGCTTGAAGAAGGCTTCGAATTTTTCTCAGATGAGTTCCGACGTATCGACAACTATGTCAAAACGGCGCTGGTTGACGATCATGGCGAGTCTATGCGCACCACCGATAAAGCGACATACCTTATGGAGCTTCTCTCTTTCAGAATCATGGATCGACGGGATCGCGAGTCGTTTAATTCAGCTCCCAAGACACTGATAGTCATGCCGGACTGTCTGAGTCTGCACAATCCGAAATGCGAGAAGACAGATACTCTCTACGGCGATGTCTGCAAACGGTGTGTGCGGTCATGCCAGGCCTGTGGCATAACGGAACTGGCCGCGAAATATCGCTGCAAGGTTGTCTTTTCCAAACGCAAACTGTCCCGGCAGTTGGAGCATTACCGTGAGATGATGGGCCGGCTCGGCGTGATCGGAGTCGCCTGTATAAAGATGCTGGCCGAGGGAATGCGCACCGCCGCCGATGTCGGTATTCCGGCGCGGGGAGTGTTGTTGAATTTCTCCGGGTGCGAACACTGGAACGATCAACCTTGCGCTTCGGATTTTTCCATGGCCTGGCTGGAAGATATACTGAGAGAAAAATATGGAATATGTTCTGAGAAAACTGACAGATGAAGATTACGACGATATTATCCGCATCTGGGCCGACGCCGGTCTGCCGTACCGTCCCCGGGGACGTGACTCCAAAGAGCGGGTGACCACGGAAATCTACCGTGAGGACACATCATATTTCGGGTTGTTTGAAGATGATCGCATGATCGCGGTCGGGCTGGCGACTTATGACGGACGCAAGGGTTGGATCAACCGGGTGGCGGTCGATCCGGATCGAAGGGGCAAGGGATTCGGAGGACGGATCATCGAAGCGTGCGAGAAATTTCTCAAAAATTGCGGGGCGGAGGTTATTGCCGTCCTGATTGAAGAGGTCAATACTCCCTCGATCAGCCTGTTCAGAAAACATGGCTACACCCCCATGAAAGATGTCCTTTATTTCTCCAAGCGCGACTCGTGGGACGTGTGACGGCAGGCTTGAGAACTTTCAGTGCTTAGTATGAACGTCCCCATCCGCTGCAAGTCGGCGCACGGGACGTACGCCGACCACGGACACGGGGTGTGTTTATTCTACCTTCTGGATTCCGGGTCGGGGCCCGGAATGACGACAAGAGAGTGCTGCTGGTATCGTTACAGGATTACAGGTCGTGATACCCCGTCTTGCCGGACTTGATCCGGCATCCGGTTCTGTTTTTGACTGAACAGTCAGCCGTAGGTTGGAACCCCTTGGGAGTTCCGACTTTCCACTTGCTCCCAGTCAGGTAACGGCGGCGGGTCACACGGATTCGTCGGCACGAATCTGCAGGACCAACCGCAACAGAGAAAAAGGGATGCCCATCAACCTTCAAGTACATTAAACCTCCGCCAATCCATATTTTTTCGGGGAAAGTCCGCAGGCGGTTACCGGTTGACATCGGGGTCCCTTTTCGCTATTCTTGCCAACTGAATGTCCGGGACCGGGTTCGAAAGGATCTCGACTACACGATATGACTAAACGTTCATGGCCGTTGATTATTTTTTTATGGTTTGCTCTCGCCGCTTCCGTGGCGGCTCAGCCGGGGCCTGTTGAGGACAGTTCAGAGGCGTCATGGGCGGAAATGTACCGTTTCTTCGACCAACCGGTGGACCCGCAGACTTACCTGCTTCGCCCTGGTGAGGAGCTGATTGTAACATTTGTCAAGGCCAAACTGAGTCCGATGACTTTGACCATTGATCCGCAGGGGCGGATTGTTCATCAGACATTGGGGCTGTTTGATCTTTCGGGACAGACACTTGCTATGGCGCAGGCGGTGCTCAAAAAGGCGTTGGCGAAACTTTATCTGGTGGACGAGATTGACATCTCGGTGTCAAAACCACAGCGTACGGCGATACAGGTTTCAGGCGCTGTCGTCAACCCCGGGCTGTACAAGGGGTTTACTTCGCATCGCGCCTCGGAAATCATTGAGAAAGCCGGTGGTATCGCATGGGGCGGATCATATCGTCAAATAAAGTTCTCGGGCGGGCCGAGCGAGCTGATTGTCGATCTGGACAAGACACGCTACCTTGGCGACAATTCCGCCAATCCGTATCTTTACTCAGGTTACTCCATTCATGTCCCCAGCAAGTCGGCCGAGCGGGTGCAGGTGGTCGGCGAGGTCAACCATCCGCGAGAAATCGAACTGGTTGCCGGTGATGATCTGCAGACGCTGATCGCGCTGGCCGGCGGGGTGCGCAGCCGTGCCGATTTGAACAATATAAGAATTGCCAACCGGCCGGAAGTGACCGATCTGAGCACATATCAACCTCAGCCCGGGGATATTATCATGGTGCCGTCGCGCGCTGTCACCGGGGATGACATGAAAATCCTCGTGTTCGGCGCTGTTGAGAAACCGGGTAAGTACGCGTTCAGTCAGGGGGCGGCGGTCGGGGACTTGATTGAACTGGCGGGAAGCTTTACTGTCGATGCCGGGCGTGAACTGACCACGCTGTTTCGCAAGGCAACGTCCGACGAATGGGGCCGTAAATCAGAACGGCGTTACCCGATAACCAGCGCGGTCGGAGCCGATGGCAGTATTTTGAATATGAAACTCCTCCCCGAAGACTCTGTTTATGTGCCGTTCCGGGTAGGTTATGTCAAAGTATCCGGTGAAGTTCTCAACCCGGGACGGTACCCGGTCATTGACGGAAAGGATGCTTTTTTCTACATCAGAACGGCGGGAGGATTTCTCCCCCGGGCCAATACCGAGGAGATTTCCATCTACAACCGCGTGGCTCGGACCACCGCTGATTTCTCACCCGGTGTGCTCGTACACGACGGCGATGAAGTAATCGTCAAACTCCGCGAGGAATTGCGATGACCAATGACCGTTCGTCGAATCTCTGGATGATGATGGAGGTCATGACCCGCCGTCGCGGTCTTATTATATCAATTGTTCTGATTGTGACCCTGGCTGCCGCGGTCGCTTCTTTTCTCATGCCCAAATACTACAAGGCTACGGCGTTATTGTTGCCTCCGAAAGATGTCTCCCTGCCGGTGGCCGGGCTGGGGAGAATCTCGGAGGTAGTATCCGTTACCAAAGGGTTGAACCTGCCGGTTCTGGTGACTACTTCCGATGTTTACCGCCGTATGCTGATGAGCCGTCGTATCGCCGATACCGTTATCCACCATTTCAACCTTGTCGAGAGATACGGTGCGCGCAACCGGGACGAGGCTTACCTGAATCTGCTTGAGACAACCGAATTTGTTGTCACCGATGAGGGTCTGCTTAGTGTCTCGGTCGAGGACCGTGATCCGAAGGTGGCCTCTGAGATAGTCAACCTTTTCATCGATCGGCTCGACTATGTCAACCGTGAGATAGCTTCGTCACGAGCACGGCAGAATCGGGAGTTCATTGAGAACCGTCTTGAGCAGGTCACGCGGGAACTGGACTCGGCGCGTATTGCGTTCGAGACTTTCCAGATGAAACACAAGGCGATCGATTTCAGTCAGCAGATCAGGCTGGCTATTGATCAGGCGATAGAACTAAAAATCAAACTGGCCGAAACGGATCTCGAGATAGCTATTTTGCGCACCAAGATGGGCGACGACAACGCTGTCTTGCAGGATTATCTCAAGCGCAGAAAAACGATAGCCGGGCAACTTGACAAACTTGAGTCAGCCAATACGGATTCCTCTTTCTTCTCTTTGCCCGTGTCGGCGATTCCGGCTCTGCGCGGCGAGTACGAAGAGCTTTACAGCCGCGTGCGGGTCAACGAAGGGTTGTACACAACCCTGCTGGGACAACTGGAACAGGCGAAGATTCAGGAAAACGAGGAACTGCCGACGATTACCATCCTCGACCGGGCAACCCCGCCCGAGATACGAAGCCGTCCGAAACGAACGATCATGGTTCTTCTGGCCTTTGGTGTCAGCCTGATCGGTGCGCTGTTCCTTGCGGCCTGGCTTGAGTACCTGAGAAGGCTCAGAACACATAGCCCGGAAGATTATGAGCGGGTGTCGAATTTCCTGGCCGCCTTTCTGGGCTGGCTTCCGGGAGTAGGCAGGTCGAAACGATCGTAGAGAACAAAGACAGAGTTCAGGACAGTATGAAAAAATTAGCCATAGCCGGAGTCGGCGCCTGGGGGCGTAACCTGCTCAGGAACTTTCACAGCATGGCCGGTGATAATCTGGCGCTGGCGTGCGACGGCGATCCAAAACGGTTGGAGTATATTCAGCAACAGTACCCCGGTCTTGAGACCACTGGAGACTATAATAGTATTATCAAACGGGATGATATCGAGGCGGTTATTATCGGGACGCCTCCGGCGGCGCATTTCGAGATGGCTATGGCCGCTATAAAAGCCGGCAAAGATGTGTTTGTTGAAAAACCTCTGGTGCTTTCGGTGACCGAGGGGGAACAACTGATCGAGGAAGCCGACAAGCGCAACCTCATACTGATGGTCGGTCATGTAATGGTCTATCACCCGGCTACTCTCTACCTGAAAGAAAAGATCGATTCCGGCGAGCTGGGCAAGGTGTACTACCTGTGCGCCAGTCGTGTGAATCTGGGCAAAGTGCGTAATATCGAAAACGCGCTGTGGTCGTTCGCGCCGCATGATATTTCCATAATCCTGTTCCTTTTGCAGAAACAACCGGTGCTGGTAACTTCGACCGGGTCATCTTACCTCCAGCGGGGTATCGAAGATGTCGTGTTTACGGTGCTTCATTTCGACGACGGCACCATGGCCCATATCCATGTCAGTTGGCTCGACCCGCGCAAAGATCGCAAGCTGGTGATAGTCGGCTCGGAGAAGATGGCCGAGTTTGACGACAGTCAGGCGGCGGAGAAAATCCGCGTCTACGACAAAAGCGTCAACACCCGTCAGGATTATGAAACCTACGGTGAGTATCTGGCTATCCGCACCGGTGATATTGTCATTCCGCAAATCAGGTCGGCCGAGCCGCTGGCCGAGGAGTGTCGTCACTTTCTGGACTGCATCGAAACACGCACCAGGCCGCGTTCCGACGGATCCGAGGGTTTACGTGTCCTGAAAGTTCTCGATGCCGCTCAGAAATCACTTGAACAGAACGGCACACCGGTTAAAATGTAAGATGGTTGGTTGTTGATGATAATAACCGGAACATAGAAAGCGAAAATAAAATGTCGACATCAATAATAGCACCGAGCGCCCGGATCGGCGAGGGGGTCAGGATAGGTGAAATGTGTGTAATCGGCGATAATGTCACTATCGGCTCGGGATGTGTGATAGGTCACCACGTTGTTATACATGACGACACATCTATCGGTGAGAATGTCCGTATCGACGACGGCGCTTCCATCGGCAAATCGCCGATGCGGGCGGCCAATTCCGCCGTGACCAAAGACCGGCAACTCGATCCCTGCGCGATTGATTCGGACTGTATCATCGGCACCAATGTTGTTATTTACCGCGGATCGACAATCGGACGCAAAGTGCTGATTGCTGATTTGTCGACGGTGCGGGAGAACGTGAAGATCGGACGGTTCACCATTGTCGGGCGCGGCGTGGCGATTGAGAATTTCTGCAATATCGGCAATTATGTCAAACTCGAGACCAACGTCTATATCACCGCCTATTCCGATATCGAGGATCGCGTTTTTGTCGCGCCGTGCGTGGCGACATCGAATGATAATTATGTCGGGCGGACCGAAGAGAGGTTCAAGCATTTCAAAGGTGTTGTTATTCGCAAGGGGGCGCGAGTCGGGGTCAATTCGACGATCCTGCCGGGCAAGACTATCGAGGAGGACGCCCTGATTGCCGCCGGTGCGATACTGACCACCGATGCCCCGGCCAAAAAAATTATGCTGGGTGCGCCGGCCAAACCGTTCCGCGATGTGCCTGAAGAACAGCTTCTGGAAAACCAGGGTTGGGAAGATAAGTAAGGAGTCGATAATGCCCGTACCGCTTTTGGATCTGAGTCGTCAATATGAATACCTGAAGCCGGAACTGGATGAAGCCGTGATCCGTGTGCTCACCCACGGTAGATTTATTCTTGGACCGGAAGTAGCCGAACTGGAAAAGAAAATCGCCTCACTGTGCGAGGTTGATTACGGTCTCGGCGTTGCCAGCGGCACCGATGCGCTTTTGCTGGCGTTGCGAGCATGTGGTGTCGGGCCGGGTGATGAAGTGATCACCACCGATTTTTCATTTTTCGCCACCGCAGGAGTTATCCATCGGCTGGGGGCCAGGCCGGTCTTTGTCGATATCGAGGACGACACCTACAATATTGATCCCAACCTGATCGAGTCGGCGATCACCGACAAGACCAAAGCAATTGTTCCGGTGCATCTGTTCGGACAGGTAGCCGATATGGATCCGATCATGAAAATCGCCCGGGAGCATAACCTGAAAGTGGTCGAGGATGCCGCCCAGGCGATCGGCTCCGAATATAATGGACGCAAGGCCGGTTCGATCGGCGACTACGGGTGCTTTTCGTTTTTCCCCAGCAAGAATCTCGGCGCGGGTGGCGACGGCGGTATGATTGTCTGCTCCACGGAGGAAAACTATGAGGCCTGCCGCTACCTGCGCGTTCACGGCGCCAGACGCAAATACTATCACGACAGTGTCGGCTACAACTCCCGCCTGGCCACGATTCAGGCAGCTATCCTGCTGGTGAAACTACCCCACCTGCGTAAATGGTCGCAACAACGGATAGAACATGCCCGCATCTATAACGAAGCATTAGCCGCGATGGAAGGAATCACCACCCCCTTTGTCAGTGATAACTCTACCTTCCATATTTATAACCAGTATACGATCGCCTTTGAAGATCGGGATAGCGTGCAGGCGGCGCTCGGTGAAGCAGATATAGGAAACTGCATCTATTACCCGGTGCCGTTCCACCGCCAGCCCTGTTTCGAATATCTCGGCTATGAACCGAAAGAGTTCCCGGTTACCAACAAGGCGTGCGAGGAAGTGCTTTCGATTCCGATCTACCCGGAACTTACCACCGCCGAACAGGACCAGGTAATCGACACGATCCGTAAGGCGGCTGGGTAGAACTTCGGCGCTCAGCAGACCTCGTCGGCAGGTTCCACAGAGAAACCTCTGTAAAATAGTTACATGCTGTTTGATCTATTGGTCCGCGGTTTCATGCGGGCTGAGAGTCAACACTGATACGGCGTGTTCCCGGACCTTTTTCTGCGAGAAAGGGACATTCCACCGTTGGCCGTCACGCCATATCCGGTTGAAATCGAAGAAATGTTCCGACATCGGGTTGCCGGAGTTCCCGGCCGGCAGGACCATCGTTGCCGCGTCAACATCCGCGAAGTCGATAACAAACCGCCAGCTTGGTCCCACGATACAGTTGTACGTAGTGTCGTTGACCTTGCTGTAAAACGACGAATTGAGCGTTCCCGGAGTGCCGCTCCAGGGCCAGGGCCCGTGCTGCAAATCGAGCAGACTGCCGAGAACAGACACAACAGCCATCGGGTGACGCATGGTCAGCGTATGCATCTCGCCCCATCGTTTGGGTGGTTGCTGATCACGATTTTCGGCGCTTCCGTAAACTATCTTTACCGCCTCGCGGGCTGCCTGCTTCGCGATTTCGTCACGAGTTTCAGTTTTATCATTTGTGTTTACATTGTCGAACCAGTTGTCGTTGTCGGAATAGTACAGGCGATCAAGAGTGAGTTTGGATACCTGACCGTACATCGGTCCCAGCTCGTCCTCAAAGGTCAACTGCCTGAGCTTGTCCACGAAGATCAGTAACAACGGAGTCACACTGGATTCAGCGGTTGTCGTTCCGTCCCATTTTTGAACCTCCCCGGCTATCGTCGGTTCGTCGATCGATTCAAGCGTATTCGTCAATACGTCCTTCCAGCGCAACAGGTACGCGTCTTTACGGTCCGTCTGCATGGAATACATGTCATCAACCGTGATCGGAGTGTCTGAAGTCAACAATTCGGTCGCGCGCAGGATACGGTCCGCGGCGTAGTTGCCCGGGATGAACGGACTGCGACCGGGGAGATTGTTACAATTTACCAGATATCCTGATGATGGATCTGTTGCGTGCGGTGTTTCATTCAGAGGCAGGAAACTGATAAACTCATCACCGGGAACATCCCAACCGGCGTAAGGAAAGCTGCCGTCCCCGGATTCTCGATTCGGTACCGGTACGGCCAACTGATAGCCGATATGCCCTGCGGCGTCGGCGTACAAATAGTTCGCATTCAGGGCGCCAAATTTCGTGACAATCCGCCTGAACTGATCGAATGACTGTACCTTGTGCAGCGCAAACCCGGAACTGATCGCGGCATCAAGATCGACATCATACCCCGCCCACCAGAGTGAGTACATCTTGTCTTTTTTTTCGACCATGATCGGGCCGCGCGGTGTGAT
>JAJRTA010000107.1 GCA_024278515.1 Candidatus Zixiibacteriota bacterium | reverse complement strand
TAGTAATGACCGGTCATTTCATTCCCCTGACCATGACCGGTGTAATAAAAAACGATAAGCGTATCGACCGGAATCGGTATTTGCAGAAACTTGCAGTCCTCACGAAGCGCCCAGTTGTACCAGACGCAGAAGTCGTGAACCGTTCCGGCCTGCGGGTGGTTCGGCGGATAGATCATTTTAACATTCTCATAGGTGTAGGTGAGCCACCCCTCAGGCACCACGTACTTCGACCCCTTACCGGCATCCTTATCGGAACTGCAACCGGCCATAACAGCGATGATAACACCCAGCAAGCAACCTGTCACAAACATTTTTCTTCTCATTATCAAAACACCTGATTCTTCGGAAATGCCGTATTATCCATCACTGTCATGTTGCAACTCTAAGCTGCTAAGGTTTGGCAATATACTGGGGGCCGCCGGACAAGTCAAACCGATTATATTTGTTAACAATTTCACAACATGGCTTGACATCGCAGTCTCGGCTTATAATATTGCGCTTGTCCGGGTGCTGACAATTGTGGCTCGTTAGGGTCCACGTTTTGCCGCCGCCCGGTTTTGGAATAAGACTGTTGAACCGATACTGATAGAGCTTGTTAAAGTGCTGGTGTCCCCTCCGGTGAAAAAAAGTAACCTCCCCATCTTCACGCGCCGTATTCTCATCATTGTCGGCGGCTATGGCAGCGGCAAATCCGAAGTTGCGGTCAATCTGAGCCGTCATCTGGTTGAGACTTCCGGCCGCCAGGTAGCCATCGCCGATCTGGATATTGTCAATCCGTATTTCAGGTCCCGTGAAGCCAACCAGGCCCTTGAGGCGCTGGGTATCCGGTGTATCAACCCGTCAGGGGGGGAGTTCTACGCCGACCTTCCGATCATTCTGCCGGAGATCAAAGGCGCTATCGAGCACAATGACGAACTGTTGGTCCTGGATGTCGGCGGTGACGATGTCGGAGCACGGGTGCTCAGTTCGCTGGGCAAATCATTTCAGAAAGATTCGTACGAAATGATGCTTGTGCTCAACCGCAATCGTCCGTTTACTTCGAATGTGAGCGGTTGTATCAGGATGATCCGGGAAATTGAAGAGGCATCCCGGTTGAAGTTTACCGGTATAATTTCGAACACGCATCTTCTTGATGACACCGATGCCGAGACGATCGCTTCAGGATATGAACTGGCTAAGGAAGTCAGCAATAAAACCGGATTGCCGATCAAGTTCCTGGCCGGACTTGCGGCTATTGTGGAATCGGACGAATTCGCCGATCCGGACGTTCCGGTGCTGCCGCTGGAGCGGCATCTGTTGAAACCGTGGGAAAGCGCTGACTAAGATTCAGAGAGAGAACGGATTTAGAAAGACATGCCCGGAATAACGATAGATAAAGACCATTGCAAAGGTTGCGAGCTGTGCGTGCAGGCCTGCCCGCAGAGGATCCTTGCCATGTCGAAAGATATCACGGTACGTGGCTATTACTATGCGCAACTGGCCGATCCGTCACGATGTATAGGCTGTCGTATCTGCGCGCTGGTCTGCCCCGATGTGGCTATTGAAGTCAACACGCACGGGCTGATGTTTGAATTGTTCGATTATTAGAGAAAGCTTACGAATAGTATGGCCAAAGTACTGATGAAAGGTAACGAAGCAATCGCCGAGGCGGCCTTACGCGCCGGTGCGGAGGGTTACTTCTGTTACCCCATCACTCCGCAGACCGAGGTGGCCGAGTATCTATCCAAACGAATGCCGGAAGTGGGTGGAGTATTTTTGCAGGGCGAAAGCGAACTGGCTGTGGCCAATATGCTGTTCGGGGCGGCCTCAACCGGTAAGCGGATTTTCACGACTTCGTCAAGTCCCGGCATCAGTCTGATGCAGGAAGCGATATCTTACATGGCGGGCGCTGAACTACCGGCGGTCATAATCAATATCATGCGCGGCGGCCCCGGCCTTGGCGGTATTCTTCCGGCCCAGTCCGATTATTTCCAGGCAGTCAAAGGGGGCGGTCATGGTGACTACCGTGTTCTGGTGCTGGCTCCTTCGACGGTGCAGGAGGCGGTAGATCTGACCATGCTGTCGTTTCATCTGGCCGATAAGTACCGCAACCCGGTAATGCTTATCGGCGACGGTATGATCGGGCAGATGATGGAAGCGGTTGAATTCCCTGATGATTACCAGGAGCCGGAACTCCCGTCCAGCAGCGAATGGGCCGCCACCGGCGCCGAGGGACGCGAAGCGCGGATTATCAAATCGCTTTTTCTCGACCCGACCGGTCTCGAAGACAACTCCTGGAAGCTGGACAGGAAGTACCGTCAGATGATCAAAGAGGAAGTCCGCTCCGAGAAATACAAGATAAGTAAAACGAATAAAGTTCTGATCGTTGCCTACGGCACGATGGCGCGAATATGTCAGACCGCCATTGATGAACTCGAGGAGGAGGGGATCTCGGTCGGCCTGTTCCGTCCGATAAGTCTGTTCCCCTTCCCGGAGCAGGAGATTTTCAAGGAAGCGACCAAAGCTAATATCAAGTCGGTGCTGACAATCGAAATGTCCACCGGCCAGATGGTCGAGGATGTACAGAAAGTTGTACAGGGGAAAAAACCGGTCGAGTTCTACGGACGTACCGGGGGGATTGTTCCGACTCCGGATGAAGTCAAAGAGCAGGTGCGCGGGATAGTGAGCAAGAAGAAAACATCCGGCAAAAGCAGAAAGAAAACCTGAGGCGAGTATGGCCGTTGACAACAAGACAGTTTTTGATCGTCCGGTAGCCTTGCGTGATGTCGTGACCCACTACTGTCCCGGTTGCACGCATGGTGTCATTCATCGCATTGTGTCGGAGGTTCTCGATGAACTCGGGCTGCGCGAACGGACCTGTGGGGTTGCCCCGGTCGGTTGCTCGGTGCTTTGTTACAACTATTACAACTGTGATTTCATGGAAGCGCCGCACGGCCGCGCCCCGGCGCTGGCCACCGGGTTCAAGCGGATGCGTCCCGATATGATCGTGTTCACCTACCAGGGGGACGGCGACCTCGCCTCCATCGGTATGGGTGAAATTGTCCACGCCGCCAACCGGGGAGAAAAGTTTACGACTATCTTCGTTAATAACGCCATCTACGGCATGACCGGCGGCCAGATGGCCCCCACTACCCTGCAGGGGCAGGTTACCACTACTTGTCCGGTCGGGCGGGATACGTCGATGACCGGGCAACCGATACGAATGGCCGAGCTTTTGTCGGCCCTGGCTACGCCTGCCTACATCGAACGGGTGGCTGTGCATCACCCGAAATATATCCTTCAGGCCAAGAAGGCTATCCGCAAGGCGTTCCGGTTGCAGCGGGACAATAAGTGCTATACGCTGATTGAAGTGCTCTCGACCTGTCCGACCAACTGGGGGAACACGCCGGGCGAGGCTACTGAGTGGCTTGACGATAATATGATGAAATATTTCCCGCTGGGCTGTTACAAGGATTTCCAGGAGGACGATTCCGGTTCATGAGCCAGTACGAGGTCACATTCGCCGGATTCGGCGGCCAGGGTATCATGACTGCGGGACAGCTTCTGGCCTACGCCGGAATCGAGGAAGGAAAGCAGGTAGCCTGGATCCCGTCGTACGGTCCCGAGATGCGGGGCGGTACCGCCTATTGCACGGTGGTGATCTCGGATCATCGCATCGGTTCGCCGATTATCAGCAACCCGCGTTGTGCCTGCGTATTCAACCGTCCTTCGTTTGACAAGTTCACCCCGCGCATCAAGCCGGGCGGGCTGGTGATTATCAACAGCAGCCTGATCAACGTCACCACCGACCGTACCGATATCGACCGGATACTTATTCCGGCCAACGATATTGCCATTAAAGCCGGCAATCCCAAAGCGGCCAATGTTGCGGTGCTGGGCGCTTTTGTGGCGGCTACCAGGATTGTTAAACTGGAAACAGTGAAGCAGGTGATAAAGGAAAAAATGGCCCGCAAAAAATCGATGCTGGAGATGAACTACCGGGTGCTTGAAGAAGGTCGGAAACTCGCGATGGACTCGCTCAAGGGCAGGAAAGTTAAAGTATGAACCACGACCTGAGCAAACTTTCCGCTATTTACGACCGCTATCCGCGCAAACCGCAGTCGCTGATCGCGGTGCTTCAGGATATCCAGAAAGAATACAACTTTCTTCCGTGCGAGGCACTCAAACAGACAGCCGAAGAACTTAACGTTCCGCTTTCCAAAGTCTTTTCCGTCTCGACATTTTATAACGCTTTCAGTCTGGTGCCGAAGGGCGAGAAAGTGATCCGTATCTGCGTCGGCACTACCTGTCATATTCGCGGAGCCAAACAGATTCAGGAACAGCTTGAAGATGAACTGAAAATCAAAGCCGGTCAGACCACTGAAGATTTGCAGTTCAGTCTCGAAGTGGTCGCCTGTGTCGGCGCCTGCGCCATGGCCCCGGTAGTTGCGGTAAACGAGCGGTACCACGGCAATGTTACGGTCGGAAGCTGTAAGAAACTTCTGAAAAAGGGCAAAAAGGGCTGATATGCGGATCGAGAACGCCGGACAGCTTGAACAGTATCGCAGGGAATGTCAGGCCAGGCTTGACAAGCAGACCCGCCGGTTGCTCGTATGCTGCGGTCCCGGTTGTCTGGCCAACGGTTCACAGGCGGTAAGTGATGCGTTCAAAAAAGTTCTCAGGAACAGGAAGATAAAGGGCTTCAAAGTCGAGGCGCTCAAAGAGACCGGTTGTCATGGTTTCTGCGAACAAGGCCCGCTGGTCGTGATCGAGCCTGAGGGGATATTCTATACCAGAGTCAAACCAGCTCACGCCGAAAAGATTCTTGAAGAAACGATAGCCAAAAACAAGGTGATAGATAAGCTCCTGTTCAGGGATCACAACAACGGCCAACCAATCACCTGTTACCGCGACATTCCTTTCTACTCCAGACAGCAGCGGATCGCTCTGCGCAATATCGGGCAGATCAATCAATGCGATATCGATGAATACATAGCAACCGGTGGCTACAGTGGTATGGCCAAGGCGCTGACCCAAATGACGCCGAAACAAGTCATTGATGAAGTTACCGCTTCCGGCCTGCGCGGCCGTGGCGGGGGCGGGTTCCCGGCCGGACGTAAATGGAAAACCGCGGCCTCTGCTGAGGATACGCCGCACTACGTGATCTGCAACGGCGACGAAGGTGACCCGGGCGCTTTTATGGACAGGGCCATTATGGAAGGTGACCCGCACTCGGTGATTGAAGGCATGATCATTGCGGCCTATGCTGTCGGTGCTCACGAGGGTTACATTTACGTTCGTGAAGAGTATCCTCTCGCTGTAGTAAATCTTCAGAAGGCGATCGAACAGGCTACCGAATACGGTTTGCTTGGTGAGAATATAATCGGCACCGACTTTACGCTTGAACTGAATATCAGTCGCGGCGGCGGCGCTTTCGTTTGCGGTGAATCCTCCGCGCTGATGCGTTCGGTAGCCGGTGAGGTCGGCGAGCCTCGGGCCAAGTATGTGCGCTCGGTGTTGAAAGGTCTGTACGATAAACCGACCGTGCTCAACAATGTCGAAAGCTACGCCTGTGTCCCGGCTATCATCGACAAAGGTGGGAAATGGTTCGCCTCGATAGGGACAAAGAAAAGCACCGGCACCAAAGCGTTTTCGCTGGTCGGCAAAGTACGCAACACCGGTCTGATCGAAGTTCCGATGGGTACTACGTTGCGTGAGATCATTTACGATATCGGCGGCGGTATCCAGAACGACCGGCCGTTCAAGGCGGTACAGACCGGCGGCCCTTCGGGCGGCTGTCTTCCGGAGGCGAAGCTCGATCTGCCGGTTGATTTCGATACTCTCACCGAAGCCGGCTCGATGATGGGCTCCGGCGGGATGATTGTTCTCGATGATCAGACCTGCGTGGTTGACCTGGCTAAGTATTTCCTCGCTTTCTTAGTCGATGAATCATGCGGCAAATGTGTTCCCTGCCGTGAGGGCCTGCATCAGTTGTACGGTATGGCTGTAGCTGTCTCCGAAGGCCGGGCGACTGAAGAGACTCTCGAAAAGATGGAGCGACTGTCCGAAGTGGTGGCTGTCGGTTCGTTGTGCGGGCTGGGTAAGTCCGGCCCCAACCCGTTTCTTAGCACGGTAAAGTATTTCCGAGACGAATATCTTGCGCACATAAACGACAAAAAATGTCCGGCCGGTGTCTGCCGTGAGTTGATCCGGTTCGAAGTAATTGAGGATAAATGTGACGGTTGCATGGCCTGCGTGGCGGCCTGCGCTTCGAATGCCATCACCGGCCAGAAGAAAGAACCGCACGTGATCGATCAGGAACTGTGCAACAAGTGCGGGGCCTGCCGAACAGTCTGCAGGCGGGACGCTATTCTGGTGCTTTAGGAATATGACCATGATCTCGATGACCATAAATGGAAAAGTAGTCAAAGCCGAGAAAGGCGAGATGCTTCTGAAAGTGACTCGCCGCGAAGGGATCGACATCCCGGCGCTGTGTCACCACGACGCGGTGGAACCATTCGGGGGGTGCCGTCTGTGTATGGTCGAGATCACCAAAGCGGACTGGGACGGCTGGAAAAACTACGTCACCGCCTGTCTTTACCCGGCTGAGGACGGTTTGATTATTCAGACCCATTCGGCCAAAGTCAACGAACTTCGCAAAGGCGTGCTCGACCTGCTGGCCGCGCGCTGCCCCAACTCACCGGAGATACGTGAGCTGGCCGCCGAGTATGGCGTGCCACAAACAACGCTTGAGGAAGTACCCGACGCCGACAACTGCATCATGTGCGGACTATGCACGAGAGTTTGCGAGCGACTCGGATTCAAAGCTATCTCGACCGTCGGCCGCGGCCACTCCAAACAGGTGGCGCCGCCGTTGAACGAAGCTCCCCCGGACTGCGTGGGGTGTATCAGTTGCGCCCAGGTCTGCCCCACCAATGTCATCCCTTACAAAGATATCAACGGTAAGCGTACGATCTGGGAAAAACAGTTTGAGCTGATTGCCTGTAAGGAGTGCGGCAAGCACACGATCACGACGGATTTCGCTGACGCTCTCTGCGAGCGACGAGCGATCCCCCGGGATTACTTCGATGTCTGCGACGACTGCCGCCGGAAAGAACTCTCGCTGAAAATGGGTTCAATCGTAGCCTGGTCACGGGAGGGGACTTCATGAAACAACGCCTGTACGTAAAGCCGGAATTGTGTACCGGTTGCCGCACCTGCGAGCTGGCCTGTTCTTTCACCAACACCGTTGACGGCAAACCTCGTCGCAGCCGGATTTATCCGTTACCGGCCGGGTATCCGGATATGTACGTACCGGTGGTATGTCTTCACTGTGACGATCCCGCCTGCGCCAAGTCATGTCTGGTCGATGCCATCACTCGCAACGAAGAAACCGGCGGTATGGAACTCGATCAGGACAAGTGCGTCAGGTGTATGGCCTGTATTGCCGCCTGTCCTTTCGGGTGCGCCCTGTTGGACACTCAGTATGACCAGGTCGTGAAGTGTGACCTGTGCGGTGGTGACCCGGTTTGCGCCAGGTTCTGTCCAACCAAGGCCCTCGAATGCCGCCCGGCTGTCCTGACCACGCGCAAGAAGCTGGCCGGTTCTTCCTCCTGAAACTTGCAACCCTGCCATACCTGATACCTTCCCGGTTTATTCAAGCGCCCTGCCTGTCAGGACGAGCGGAGTCAAAGAATGGTCAAATAAATACAGGCCGCTGGTAAAGGAGCTTGTTGTAAATCTCAGCTTGTGTTTCACCCGGCAGGGGTCAGGCTGTAAGCCTGCTTGAGTTAATATGTTACCCGGTGATTGATCTAAAGCTGAATGCTTCCTGACAAAGCTGACATACAAGATGCAACACCGGGAATCGACGGCAAAGGTACGGTAACAGGCCCGCCTGGAAAGATATTCCCTTTTTCCCTGGTCTGTGTTTCATTCGGAGCTTGCTTCATGGCGATCTGTTTACTATAATCAGGATAGCTGGAGTAACTACTGAGGATGCCCTGATGAGTGACCGGATTCTTGAAATTGTTGTTTTTCTGATGGATTTTATGCGCGACCGTCACGGCCGTCTGGTTGAATCTGAGGATTTCTCCACCACCCTGAAAACGATGGGCTACTCCGATAATGAGATTTCCTCGGCTTATTTCTGGCTGTGGAACCGGTTCGATAATTCTCCGGAATGGCTCTACGCCGAGTTTCCCAAGGTACATCTGCCGAACCGGGTGCTGACCGCGTCGGAGCGGGTCCGCATTACGCCCGAAGCGCACGGATTCCTTTTGAAACTGCTCAACCACTCTCTGATCGATACCGAACAGTTCGAGACTATTCTTGAGCGGGTCTCGGTATTCGGCAGTGAAGCTATCAGTGTCGATCAGGTCAAGGCGATCGCCTCGGCGTTGGTTTTTGTCGAATTCGACGAGTTCACCTCGCTTGAGTCCATCGACCTGAACGGCGACCACTCAAAACTGGTCAACTAAGCCTTATGTCAATGGCGGGCAAAAAGGTAACGGTGGGCCTCACCGGCGGAATCGCCTGCTATAAAATCCCTTATCTGGTGCGGGCGCTCACCGGAGCGGGAGTTACAGTCCAGGTGATTATGACCGAGTCGGCCTGTCGGTTCATCACGCCGCTGACCATGGAGACGGTCTCCCGGCGTCCGGTGGCAATCCGGATGTTTCCGTCCGACAGGTATGTTGGTACTCATCATATTGACATGGCCCAGTGGCCGGACCTGATCGTAGTCGCGCCGGCGACGGCCAACCTGATCGGTAAGATCTGCGCCGGAATCTGCGATGACCTTCTTACTACTGTGATCTGTGCCGCCGCCTGTCCGGTGATGATCGCGCCGGCCATGAACCCCGCTATGTGGGAAAACCCGATCACCCGGCGCAATGTCGGGGATTTGAAAAGTCTCGGCTATCTGTTTGTGGGGCCGGAAGAGGGAGAGATGGCGTGTAAGGAGGCGGGGGTCGGGCGGATGAGTGAGCCGGAGCAGTTGTTTCGGGCGGTAGAAGCATTCCTATGTCAAAAGAAGGGTTGAAGGGCAAAAGGATAATAGTAACCTCCGGGCCGACCCGTGAACCGATTGATCCGGTTCGTTTTATCAGCAATCATTCATCGGGGAAGATGGGTTTTGCATTGGCTGAAGCTGCGGTTGACCTTGGGGCCGTGGTCACGCTCATAGCCGGACCGACCGCGTTGCAACCGCCCGACGGTGTTGATTTCGTACATTTTACGACTACCGAAGACCTTCACATAGCAGTGCTGGAAGCGATCGAAAACGCCGACTGCCTGATAATGGCCGCCGCTCCGGCCGACTACCGCCCGGTCAGAACGGCAGATACCAAAATCAAGAAGTCGGATGACAAACTCATTCTCGAACTTGAACCGACCGTGGATATCCTGAAAGATATCGCATCCCGTCCCCTCAGGCAACGTCTGGTTGTGGTCGGGTTCGCGCTGGAGACCGACCGTCCTCTGGAAAACGCCCGCCGCAAACTGCTCGAAAAAAAACTCGACATGATAGTGCTCAACCAGGTCGGCAGAGACACCGGGTTCGACAGCGATACGAATCAGGTGACTGTGCTCATGCCCGGGGGTGATCCGATTGTGCTTCCACTGGCGAAAAAGAAGGAAATAGCGTCGAGGGTGCTTGATATGATCGCAGGTATTTGCTAAACTGTAATTCCCGTAAGGAAGCCGGACATGGATGATCGACCGTTAAGTTTACAGGAGATGTTACGTCGCGCTCTTGCCGCCCAGGTGGAGATGGGGGTCGGTGAAGTCATACTGCCGCCCGGAGTATCGAGTGAGATCGGCTCACTGGAAAATCTGCAAGCGGCTGACCGACCCGAACGTGCGACAGTAGTTACCGATATGATGAGTCTTTTCGATGATGGTCCGGCGACAGGGCCGGCTGTGGCGCAGTTCGATTCGCTCGAACAGCATTATGAAAAAGTCAGGGAATGCATGGCTTGTCCGTTGGGCGGCACCCGTATCAAGTTTGTTTACGGAGTCGGAAATCCTGAGGCTGACTTGATGTTCATCGGTGAAGCGCCCGGTGCTGATGAGGATCGCATGGGTGAGCCGTTCGTCGGCCGGGCCGGACAGCTTCTGGACAAGATTCTCGCGGCGATCGACCTTTCGCGTAAGGAAGTTTATATCGCCAATATTCTGAAGTGTCGTCCGCCCGGTAACCGCGACCCCCAGCCGGCTGAGATGGAGCAATGTTTCCCTATGCTGCAACAGCAGGTGGCTATTATCAAGCCGAAACTGATTTGCGCCCTGGGACGCATCGCCGCCCAGGCTCTTTTGAAAACGACCACGCCTTTAGGCAAACTTCGCAACCGGTGGCATCAGTATGAAGGCGTTCCGATGCTGGTGACTTACCACCCGGCGGCCCTGCTCAGGTTTCAATCGTACAAACGAGATACCTGGGAGGATATGCAGAGACTTCGCGCCCGTTATGATGAACTGACCGCGTAGGAGATCCGTTGGCCTACCGAACCGAAAGAGACCAGCAGAATGACCGTCTGCAACCGCCCCAGTCGATGGAGGCGGAACAGGCGGTTTTAGGCTGTGTGCTGAAAGACGATCGCGCTCTGCATGAGGTGATCGAAATCCTGACCGAAGAGGCAGTCTTTTACGCACCCAAACACCGGATTGTTTACCGGGCGATTCTTGACCTGTACGAAAGAACCGAACCGGCCGATATCACCACTGTCTCCAATGTGCTGCTGAAAGATGACAAACTGAATCGTATCGGCGGGCGTGTCTTTCTGGTCGAGCTGGTCGAATCGGTGGCGGCTACAGCCAACGCGAGGCATTATGCGGAGATTGTTCTTGACAAGTATCTGCTCAGACGCACGATTGATATCACCAATGAAATCTCCCGCAGTTGCTACAATCTCGATCAGCCGGTGTCGGATATTCTGGATCAGGCGGAAGCCGGGATTTTCGGACTTTCGGAAAAACGACTGCGCCGTGGTTTTATTCCGATCAGTAAATTGATCCCGTCGACTTTTGATCAGATTGAGGACTTGCAGTCACCGGATAGTTCACTGGTCGGTCTGAAAACCGGGTTCACCGATTTCGATGTCATGACCAATGGTCTGCACAAAGGAGAGTTGATAATTGTCGCCGGGCGGCCCTCGATGGGTAAATCGGCGCTGGTGATGAACATAGCGGAAAACGTCGCCGTCAATCAGAAAAAATCGGTCGGGGTGTTTTCGGTTGAAATGTCCGCCGATGCGCTGTCGCTTCGTATGCTCTGCGGACGGGCGCGTATTTCACAGCAGAAGTTGCGGGCGGGGAAACTTCGTGATGAAGAATGGGCTCGTCTGTCGCGTGCCGGGGGACCTTTGAAAGATTCGAAAATATTTATCGATGACTCACCCGGTCTGACTGCTCTTGAGCTGAAAGCCAAGGCGCGTCGTCTGAAGGGTCAGCACGGGATCGACCTGCTGATAATCGATTACATTCAGATGGTGCAGGGATCAGGACGGTTCGAGAATCGTCAGCAGGAGATAGCCGCCCTCTCGCGGGGGTTGAAAACCCTGGCTATGGAGCTTGAGATACCGATAATCGCATGCTCGCAGTTGTCTCGACAGGTTGAACAGCGCGGTGGCGATAAACGGCCGGTACTGTCGGACCTTCGTGAGTCCGGCGCAATCGAGCAGGACGCTGATGTGGTGGCGTTCGTCTTTCGTCAGGAACACTATTTCGCCGGTAAAGATAAATCCTCACCCGAGTATCAGGAAGTGGAAGGCAAGGCGGAGCTGATCGTGGCCAAACAGCGTAACGGCCCGACCGGTGTGGTGCATCTGGCTTTTGTGAAGGAGTTTGTCACGTTTGAAACCCTCGCTTACCGTCCGGCGGAACTTCCGGCTGATGTGGAACCTGTTTCGGGTGACGAGGATATTCCTTTTTAGGGAGTAAGCATGGAAACCGGGCTGACCACACTGGGACGGCGCGGCGTCAGTTTTATCTCCAAACTGGGCGGCATCACCCTGATGCTGGCCAAGTTCATCGCCTCGCTGAAAGAGATGCATCGTTCGATCGGGCTGATTTTCGAACAGCTTTATGTCCTGGGGGTGAAATCTCTTCCCCTGATTGTGATTATCTCGGTGTTTGTCGGCGCTGTTTCAGCCTGGCAGGCGGCTTACCAGTTCAAGTTCATAGGCGCGCCGCTCAGGTATCTCGGTCAGGCGGTCGGTAAAGCGGTAGTGATCGAACTGGCCCCGGTGCTCTCGGCTATCGTTTTCGCCGGACGAGTAGGCGCCGGGATCGCGGCGGAACTGGGAACGATGCGGGTTACCGAGCAGATCGACGCCCTCGAGTCGATGGGTATCAGTCCGATTCGTTACCTGGTCATGCCGCGGGTGCTGTCCTGTCTGTTCATGGTGCCGTTTCTGGTTGTGTTTGCCAACTTCATCGCGATTATGGGGGGGCTGATCGTGTCGGTAGTGGGAGTCGATGTGTCATCCGAGACATTTCTGAACGGTTTCAGGAACTCCTTCGAGCTGGGTGATTTTATCAACGGCATGATCAAGGCGGCGGTTTTCGGATTGCTTATCGGCGTGGTCGGATGTTACGAAGGGTTCCACGCCCGCGGCGGCGCGCAGGGGGTGGGACTGGCCACCACCAACTCGGTGGTGATTTCTTCGGTTCTGATATTGATTTTCAACTTTATCTTCGCCCTGATTCTTTTCCGGATTTGAGATGCCTGAGCCATTGATACAGATAACGGATTTACACAAAAAGTTCGACCGGCACAATGTGCTCTCCGGGGTCAATCTGAAAATCAACCGGG
Organism: Candidatus Zixiibacteriota bacterium; assembly: GCA_024278515.1. Lineage (GTDB taxonomy): Bacteria > Zixibacteria > MSB-5A5 > GN15 > FEB-12 > JAJRTA01. The sequence goes on along the minus strand of JAJRTA010000107.1, from coordinate 11,696 downwards.
GGGAGTCGATAGTCGTTATAGGGCAATCCGGATGCGGCAAATCGGTACTGCTAAAACATCTGGTGAAACTGCTGGAACCGGACAGCGGAACGGTGGTCTTCGACGGTCAGGATATTTCAGAATTGCAGGGCAGAAAGCTGATCAACCTGCGACGCCGGTACGGGATGCTGTTTCAGTCGGCGGCGCTGTTTGACTCGCTGACGGTGGCGGAGAATGTCGGCCTCGGTCTCAAAGAGGAACGGTCGCACAGCCGGGCCGAGATCGAGGCCATTGTGAATGAGAAGCTGTCGATGGTCGGTCTCTCCGAGGCCCGCGATAAATATCCGGACGAACTCTCCGGCGGAATGCGTAAACGGGTCGGGCTGGCCCGGGCGATCGCCGGTGACCCGGAAGTGCTCCTGTACGATGAACCGACCACCGGTCTTGACCCGATCACGGCCGACATGATCAACGATCTGATAGTTGAACTCAACACCGGGCTGAATGTCACCTCGGTGGCGGTAACGCATGATATGACCTCGGCCTATAAAATCGCCGACCGGATTGTGATGCTGTACGGCGGGAAAGTCGAGTACGACGGTACGCCCGAAGAGATCAAGTCAACCTCGAACGAGATCGTGAGGCAATTCATCAGCGGCAGCGCGGTCGGACCGATACGGGTGGGTTGATGGTCGCGCCGCGCAAGCCCAAAACTTCTTTTTACTGTTCCCGGTGCGGGGCGGAACATTCCAAATGGCAAGGGCAGTGCCGTGAATGCGCCGAGTGGAACTGTCTAATCGAGGAACGAAGGCCTTCGGCTCCTTCACGCGGCGGCCCCGTCCGGGCTGAAGCATCGAGCCTGTCGGCCATAGGGATCGAAAAACAGCCCGGCTTTACCTCCGGAATTGTCGAGTTTGATCGTGTTCTCGGCGGACAGTTGCTCCCCGGTATGACTGTTCTGCTTGGCGGTGAACCGGGGATCGGCAAATCGACTCTGATATTGCAGGCGGCGGAAGCATACTCACGGCATGGCCTTAAGGTTCTGTATATGACCGGGGAGGAATCCCTGCCCCAGATAAAACGACGCTCCGACCGGTTGCGGGTCACCGGTGAGAACATCACGGTGGTAAATTCAAACAGTCTCGAACAGATGATAGAGCAGATCGGAACGAACAATCATCAGATCGTAATAATCGACTCTATCCAGACCGTAGCAAGTGAGTTGTTCGACTCGCCGCCCGGTACGGTAGCCCAGGTCCGTGAAACGGCCAACAAACTGATCAGCATGGCCAAGGCCGGTGGCTGGGCATTGTTTCTTATCGGTCATGTGACCAAGGAAGGACTTGTGGCCGGACCGAAAATGCTTGAACACATGGTTGACACGGTGATTTATTTCGAGGGCGACTCGGCGCATCTCTACCGGATGCTGCGCGCCGCCAAGAACCGGTTCGGGTCTGTCGCTGAGACAGGTATCTTTGAAATGGCTGAGCAGGGACTGGTCGAGGTGGCCAATCCGTCGTCGCTGTTTCTGACCGGCCATTCCGACGAGCCTCGTAGCGGTTCTGTCGTGGCCGGGATTGTCGAGGGGAACCGACCGCTCCTGGTCGAACTTCAGGCCCTGGTCTCGACGGCGGGATACTCCAACCCGCAACGGGTGGCCGGGGGGATCGACAACAAGCGGCTGTCGCTGCTATTGGCTATTCTCGAAAAACGGTGCGACTATCCGATGGGCACCAATGATGTTTTTGTGTCGGTGGCCGGTGGTTTGAAACTATCCGAGCCGGGGATCGACCTGCCGTTGCTGGCGGCGATTGTGTCATCATTGATGAACCGTCCGATTGATCCGAAAACGATTCTGATCGGTGAAGTCGGCTTATCCGGCGAGGTGCGCCCGGTGACGATGGTCGACCGTCGTATCAATGAAGCGGCCCGGATGGGTTTTACCCGGATGATTCTGCCGCAGGCCAACCTTGACAAGATCACCGACCGCCCGCTGGAGCTTATCGGTGTGACAAATCTGCAACAGGCGTTGGAGGTAGTGGGATAGGGGCTGCTGATTTTTTCATCTTTTTCAAAGCCCTCTCTCAAAATGGGGGTGTGTCCCGCGCCAGACCGTATGCCTGCGTACGCTTGCCATTCCCGTTGTAACGCCGTATAATCGGACGACATGAGCGAAAAGATTTACAAGTTGCACATAAATGACGGTGCTGCCCGGCGTGGTGAAGTGACCACTGCCTACGGGACGTTCCAGACTCCCGCCTTCATGCCGGTCGGGACATCCGGCGCGGTCAAGGCGCTGACATCAGAGGATCTCGAAGAGTGCGGCGCGGAAATCATCCTCGGCAATACCTACCATCTTTACCTGCGGCCCGGTGTTGATATTATCAGGTCGCAGGGCGGGTTGGCTTCATTCAACGCCTGGCGCAAACCGACCCTGACCGATTCGGGCGGCTACCAGGTGTTCTCCATGCGCGATAATCTGAAAATCAGTGATGACGGTGTGCAGTTTCGCTCGCACCACGACGGCTCGGTACACATGTTCACGCCGGAGCGGGTAATGGAGATTCAACACGCTATCGGCGCTGATATCATTATGGCTTTCGATCAGTGTGTGCCATATCCGGCTGATCGTGAACTGGCCGAGATCGGTGTCCGCCGTACTCATGATTGGGCCAGGCGGTGTCTTTCTACTTATAATGAATTATCACGGGAAGACCCCACCATAAATGGTGGGCCACCAACCGGTGAAAATAGTGGAACGGCCACCGGGCGGCCTGCCCTTCAGGGTGGGGATAATAAAGATGTGGGTGGCCCACCCTTCAGGGTGGGGCGACAATCACTCTTCGGTATCGTACAGGGTTCCACCTACAAAGATTTACGCACACAATCAGCCGAGCAGATTGTCGCGCTCAACTTTCCCGGCAATGCTGTCGGCGGTCTGTCGGTGGGGGAGAGCAAGGCTGAAATGGAAGAGATGCTGGCTCATACCATCGAATATCTGCCGAGTGACAAGCCGCGCTACCTGATGGGAGTCGGCTACCCCGAGGATATTCTGATGGCGGTTTCGTACGGTATCGACATGTTCGACTGTGTTCTGCCGACCCGCAACGCCCGCACCGGGAATGTGTTCACTTCCGAGGGGCAGATCGTCTATCGTAATGCCGACTACGCCGATGACAGCCGTCCGCTTGATCCCAACTGCGACTGCAAAGTCTGCCGTCGATACAGCCGGGCGTATATCCGGCATCTTTACAACCAGTCGGAAATCACCGGCATGGTGCTGGCCAGTTATCACTCGACTTATTTCTATCAGAACCTGATGCGCAATATCCGTCTTGCTATCGAAGAAAACCGGTTCGAGTCATTTCGACGGGACTTCCTGAACAGGTACGAGCGGTGAGTCAGCTCCCATCCCCTATATCCTGTGCCGTTGACCGGGTAAACCACAAGATATAACCGCTCGCAGAAAAAGTGATCTGCCCTTACTTTTTTGCTTGACGCCTGCACAAGTGTGCAGTATTTTGGTGGCGAGCCGATAATCTACAGCAAAACCGGAAAGGATACCAATATGATAGAACTCGGACGGACGTACCCCCGGCAGGGAGCGGAACTGGTTGAAGATTACTCTGTCGGCAGTGCTGCTGCTTTTGTCAACACACCCTCGGAGACCGAGAACTACAGTTATCTCAATGCCGGCACCTGTCCCGATTGCGGGACGGGAATGATCCGCCTGGGGAACTGTTTCAGTTGTCCGCTTTGCGGGTTTGGAGGTTGCGGGGTTTAGTCATGGTGCTGGAATGAAACACACCCCGCCCGCCTGCGGCGGGCACCCCTCTCAAGAGGACCTGCCGCAACAGACCTTTTAGTACGGGTTTCAAAGACATAAATGTGAAGTGACAAAAATATGCGAAGTTGTAATCAGGAGCAGGTTGGCTCGTGCGACTGAATGATCTTGAAAAATACGGATTGCCGGAAAAGCTGATTGATATCTGGCGGGAACGTCAGGGGGAGTCACTTCTGCCGGTACAAAGCCGGGCCGTACGCAAAGGGCTTTTGGGCCGTCCGCTTGATGACAACGCCCCGGAACCGGTAACGATGATTATCTCCGCGCCGACCTCGTCGGGCAAATCATTCTGCGCTGAGCTGGCTATGGCCAGAGCATTGATGGCCCGTCAACGAGTGGTGTTGCTGTTTCCGCTGAAATCGCTGGTCGAACAGAAGCACAAAGTACTAAAAGACAGTTTGGGGCGGCTCGGGATCGAATGTCTGGCGATAACCTCGGATCATCCGGAGAACGACCAAAAGTTTGCTGACGGCAACTATCGCGTGGCGTTGGCGATTTATGAAAAGTTCGATCTTTTGTTAACATCCCGGCTCGACACTCTCAAAAATATCGGACTGGTGGTGATCGATGAGCTTCAGACAATCGGGCAGCCGGGCCGCGGCGCTCTTCTGGAAAGATTGCTGACCAAAATCAAAGCCTCGGTGTACTCACCATCACTATTGGGTCTGTCGGCGGTAATCGGCGACAACGCCGCTTCAGCCGGAAAACTGGCCGGATGGCTTGGCGCTGAGCTTATCGAGGAAACCAGCCGTCCGGTTGAACTGATTCGTGGGGTGGCCGCCGAGGGATCGTTCCGCTATCGCTATTACAACTCCGGGCTGGACGGTTCCGAGCCATGCGAGCAAACCGAGATCGGCGAAGAACCGATGGCCGGGTTTATTCGCGCCTTGAAGAATGACGATGGCTCCACGCTGGTGTTTTTGAAATCACGTCGCGAGACAGTCGAGGCGGCTTTTCGTCTGGCCGCCGCGGTCAACTGGCCGGCGGCGGCCAAAGCGCTTCAGGAACTCGACGATGAGGAGCCGTCGTTTTTGATCCGATCGTTGAAACAGGCGCTCGGCCGCGGGGTAGCCTTTCATAATTCGGATTTGTCCGGCTGTCAGCGCTCGATTGTCGAGCAGGCGTTTCTTGATAAAGAGGTGCGCGTGATCTTCTCCACCACTACCCTGGCCATGGGGGTAAACCTTCCGGCCGACACTGTCTATCTCGAAACGGTCAGGTACGACTCCGGCGAGTACGGCGAGGGACCGTCGCTGGTGCCGGTGACCCGTTCCGAATTCGACAACATGACCGGCCGCGCCGGACGTCTGGGACTGGCCGAGGCGGGTCGCCCGGGGCGCGCGATAATGATCGCCGAGACCGGGTTCGATCGGGATATTCTCTGGGAAAACTATATCGCCTGCGATCGGCCGGAGACGATTCATTCGGCGCTGGCTTCAGCCGGCTGGGAAGGGTGGCTTCTGGATATGACGACAGCCGGACTGGTGCGCGACCGCGAGGCTATTCATGAGATATTCAGCCAGACGCTGTATGCCGCCGGGGAAGGTCCGTCGGTCGAGTTCGAGCCGGTCCTTGATAAGCTTATTGAGCATGACCTGATGCGTTCAGATGAAACCGGCCGGTTGACGGTGACTGCGCTCGGCCGGGCTGTGGCCGGGTCGGGTCTGTCGGTTAAGCAGGGGTTGCATTTTCGACGTAAACTTTTTCAGGAGCGTCCGGCCGATGAAGTCGGCTGGGTAGCTCTGGCTTTGAGCGCCCCGGGATGGAATCTCCCGCCCGGGCTGTTGTCGCGATGGGAACACGGCCGGGGACTGCCGGTGCGGATGCTTTACGAGCAGTTCGGCGAGTCGGTCAGCGGGGTATCGTTCCTGTTGGGTGATTGCCGCCTGAGCGAACCGCTGCCGTACCGGGTGGCCGCCTCGATTAAGGCGTTGATGTTGCTTGAGCGGTGGCGGCGGATGGTTCCGGTCAGGCAGCTCGAAGAACAGTTTCAGATGCACCTCGGGCAGATGATAGCTCTGGGCGACACGATCGGTCATCTGGTCCACGGGCTGGCCTCGCTGATCGAAGCGGAAGACAGGGAGTCATCACTGGCCGGGCAATTACGCGAACTGGCCGGCAGTGTCCGGTTCGGTTTACCGTCTGAAATGCATTCGCTGTATCAGCGACTTGGTCATATTCTCGGCCGCGGAGTAATGGCCGTTCTGCACCGGGAGGGGATCGTATCGGAGCAGGCGCTTGCGGAGCTTGATAAAAAAGAACTGGCTCGGCTTATCCCCGGTACGCGCCGACGGTATCAACTGCAAAAATATCTGTCATCTATAAGAAAGGAGAACAAAATGCACCACAACACAGCCGATATCGGACCTTCGGCTCAAAAGGGAGCGATGCCGCTGGTTACTTCGCCGCAGTCGATCGAGGTCGATGGCGCCTATGAGCGTGAACGGTACCTGGTGAAAATCGACGGTTTCCCGGTGCGGTTGACCGGCAAGTCGTTCAAGTATTTCACCAAACTGGCCTGGTCACGACTGTACAGTGAGACCGGATGGGTCTATAAAGAGGATCTGGAAATCGGGTTCAACCAGGCGCGCTACCTCTATCGGATGAAAAGCGAGATCAACGACAGCCTGAAATGCGACTGGCCGGTGATCGAGAACAACCGTCTCGGATACTACCGTCTCAATATCGATCCGTCGCAGGTGCGGTTGAACGTGGAATCTCTCAAACAACATCCGGACTGGGAGGTTCGTTCACTGGTGACCGATTCGGGGCGCGAAGCGGCCAACTGACATGGCTGAATCATAGCTTTGCTTTGTGGCCGGGATTTCAGTCTCGGTTGCAACAACAGGTTTTCAATCAAAAACCCGCCTGGTGTGAATCGATCCCGGCACAGGTATTCCCCTTGGCCTGGGTGGGTCCTTTTATTCTTTGGGCTTCCTGTGGATCCGAAGATAAACAGGGCCTCGACCTTTTAATAAGGTCAGGGGTGAAGTCGGCCCGGTATGAAATTGATGGGGAAATCGGTTATGACAGCTTGGGACCTTTGCGCAAAGGCTCGAATCGTGGTTCGGACGAATCGAAAATATCAGTCGGAAGTTTTATTGAGCGGGACTTTGGCAGCGACGGGTAATCGGCCGGTGAAACCAGGGCCTGGTTTTTGATGGCGTCAATAAAACTGACAGCCATCTGAAAATGACGATTGAACTCAGCCAGCATTTTCATCCGTTCGGTGCCTGGTCTAAGATGCCGGGTATTTCCGGTAAAAGAAAACACGAACTCCGGGTTGGAAGAGAAGAGGTGAAGTTTTTTGATCTTGTGATCGGCCAGTTTCGATTTGATGAACTTCAGAAGGGCGAACATCGCTCCGAACTCCAGATCGACCGGCTCTCCCTCAGCCCGACAACGGAACAGAATCCCCAACTCCGGTATGGCAAAGACAATCAGACCGCTCCCCACCCCGTAAGCTCGCAGGACAGGATCAGCATTATCCGGCTTGATACCAACGATGAAGCACTTTACGCCATCGGCTGCTTTCATACTCTGAGAGTAAGCAATGATAGTGCCGGTCCTGCGAACCGATGAGCTCGCGCAGTAAGGTGTTGTAAAACAGGCGGTTGGAGTGGCGGGGGAGATTGCTGTCGTCAGCCGGGCGGAATCCGTTTACACTCAATGGTCAAACAAGTGAAGCTGTTTTCACTCTACCGAGGATTCAAGGGTCTGTTTGAAATCACCTCTGGCTTCAACGTACTTTCCGGTGGCTGAAGCGCAGACAGTGCCGTTACTGTCGGTAACATCTCCTTCGGTAAAATAAACATGGCGGCGAGATCCGGTGATCCGTCCGGTGAAAGTCAGCCTGTCGCCGATTGCCACAGGGGCGTGATATCGGACTGTCATTTCGACAGTGACGGCAATAATGTTGCGGGCGAGGATTGCCTTGATCATAACCTCGTCCAGAAGGGCGGCGATAATCCCTCCGTGATAAACTCCCCGGTAGCCTTCGAATGATTCATCCGCGACCACCTCACTGAACGCTTTATCGCCATCAAAAAAGAATCGAGCCTTCAAACCGTGCCGGTTGTTGTCGCCACAGACAAAACAGTTGGGATATTTTACTATCTCTTCCATCGGTGGTATGATAGAAGGACAATCTGTCCCTTCAACAAAAAAAGCCCGGTCACAGACCGGGCTTACAGGCACAAGTCGGGAATATTCTACTGGGGAACAACACAAAGATTTTTGGTGTAACTCCAGACAGTGTTGCCTTTGGAAATCGAAGCGGTAAGGCTTCCGTTACTGAAGGTAAAGGTAGCGTGCCAGGTCGTGGTTACCGGATCATCAGTATCCTTTTTATAAACCATCTCGACCGTGACTGATATCGAACCTGAGGACGGACAGTTGGTCCAGCCGGTATAGGTAGAGTTTTTGACCGTGACGTTGTTGACATCAGCGGCAAAGGTAAAATCACGCCAGACGGTCGAATCGTTGGTGACGGTTTTGTTGTGAATAGTGATATCGCGGCTGCCGGTAATTGTCCCGAATGAACTGTTCAGGTTTGAGAAGGTAAAGTCGGTGGCTCCGACAATACTGGAATGAGTGACCGTGGTGTCAAATACATCGTAGGTCCAGTGATGCTTGAAAACAAGCTGGTCGCGGTTCTGCCATGATTCCTGCGGTACCCCGTTCAGGCTGTACTGGATCGAATCGGTCAGACTCATCTGCCAGACGCCTTCATCCGACTGGTTACGGTGCGTGTAGGCGATCTGTATAATGTGCCAGCCGTCGACGTATGAAGTATCCCAGCTATCCTGCTGCTCCGGGACAACAGCGTATTGCGGCGGGATGATAATATCACCGTCGGAGATACCCTGGATAGTGTTGAGACCATTTTCAAAAAATGTAACGGTCGAATCCACAAACTCATCAAGCTGGGTTCTGACAGCTACATATTCCGGATCAGTGGATGAACCGGTGATGGTATTGTTGTTGGTTGTCTCATCATCGCCGCAACCGGCGACCATAAGGAGCATGACACTGAACAGAATAGCCATACCCTTAGCGAGAACTTGATTTTCAAGACGCATGGGCCGTCTCCTTTCTGATGTTCCCGTGCAGGGGCCGGCTGTTATCCTGCCTATTTCAGGAGGAAGGCCATGATTGCCTTTTGAATATGAAGCCTGTTTTCCGCCTGATCGAAAACAACCGACTGCGGTCCGTCCATCACCTCGTCGGTGATTTCCTTGTTTCTTTCAGCCGGTAAACAGTGCAACACAATCGCTCCTGGGTCGGCAGCCGCCAACAGGGAACCGTTTAACTGATACTTCCTTAACTTATCTTCTTTTTCTTCAGCCCGATGTTTTTCGCCCATCGACGCCCAAACATCGGTATACACTACATCGGCATCAGAAACGGCTTCTTTAGGGTCGGCGGTTATCAGTATTTTCGAATCTTCGGCTTGTCTGGCTTTTTTCAGTATTTCCGAGTCGGGGTGGCAGTCGTCGGCAGTCCCCACCCGCAGTTCGATCGGTATGCGGCAGGCTAAGTTAAGCCAGCTGTTGACGATATTGTTGCCGTCACCGACATAGGCGATTTTGTAGCGATCCTTCTTACCCAGATGTTCCATGATGGTGAAATAATCGCCCAGAATCTGGCAGGGATGAACAAGATCGGTAAGCCCGTTTATCACCGGTACCGAGGCATATTTGGCCAACTCATCGACATCGGACTGTTTGAAAGTCCGGATCATGATCATACCGACATATCGAGAAAGGACACGGGCGGCGTCGGCTACCGTTTCACGCTGTCCCAGTTTGATTTCGTTGTCGGTGATATACATGGCGTGCCCGCCGAGTTCGTTGATACCGACCTCGAATGATACCCGGGTACGCAGTGACGCCTTGGTGAAAATACATGCCACCGATTTACCTTCAAGCGGCCGGGGGGCGATCTGTTTGCTTTTCATCTGAGCACAAAGGTCAAACAGCTCCCGTATTTCATCGGTGGAAAAATCCGTTATTTGGCAGAGTGAGCGGGCCATGTGGTCTCCTTATGGTTTATTTTTTCATATCCAATTCCGCGGAATAAAGACGAATTGATTAAGGTTGTCAAGGTGCCGTCGTAAGTCTTCGGATTCATTACCGGCCCGGATGAGCATGAAGGCGCGCGCGGATACGGCCGGAACATTTAGATTGCCACTGTGTTCCGAATCTGATATCCTTAAAGACTGATGTAGGAATTGTTATGACTCAAACACTCGATATCGAACAGACAATCCAAACAATCCGCCGCTTTCTGAAAGGAAGTCTGGGCCGGACCGGTTTGAACGGCTATGTGGTCGGGCTGTCCGGCGGTATAGATTCGGCGGTTTCGGCGGCCCTGGCGGTCAGGGCGGTCGGGGCGGATAAGGTTTTAGGCGTGATGATGCCGTACCGAAGCTCGGCGAAGGAGTCCGAAACGCTGGCTCGACAATTGATCGAGTTGCTCGGTATCGAGTATCGGCTGGTGGATATTTCGCCGATGATCGACGCCTACTATGACAGGATAGATGATAACAACCGCCTGCGGGCCGGCAACAAAATGGCTCGTGAGCGGATGTCGATATTGTTCGATATCGCCCACGAACTCGACCGTCTGGTGCTCGGTACCGGAAATCGTACCGAGATATGTCTGGGTTACACTACGTGGTATGGCGACGCGGCCTGTTCGCTCAACCCGGTCGGGCAGCTATACAAAACGGAACTCCGCATGGTGGCAAAAGAATTGGGACTTCCACAGGAAATGATTGATCGTCCGCCGACCGCCGATCTTTGGGCCGGTCAGACCGATGAAGGAGAGATAGGCGTCAGTTATGAGCAGATTGACCGGTTATTGGTGCGGATAGTTGATGACGGTGAACGGTCGATGTCGCGTCTTGAAACGGAAGGATTCCATGCCACCGATATCAGCCGGGTGGTTTCGCTGATGAACCGCAACGCTTTCAAGAGAAAACTGCCCGATATCGCGCCGCTGGGCAAGTGTCCGGTGCCGGACGATGTTCTGCTCGAGGAATAGTCTGATCGAATGACGGACCATCAAGGTAAACTGTATCTCGTTCCGACGCCGATCGGCAACATGGGTGATATCACTATCCGCGCTAAACAGGTTCTGTCCGAAGTTGAGATTATCGCCTGTGAAGATACGCGCCACAGCGGTTCTTTTCTCAAAAAACTTGATATCAGGAAGAAGTTGATCAGCTATCATGAATTCAACGAACGTTCCCGCGCCGAGCAGATCGCCGAAATAATTCAGGCCGGTCGATCGGTGGCGGTTATTACCGATGGCGGCTCGCCCGGTATTTCGGATCCGGCTTATCGCGTGGTGCGGTCCGCAATAGATGCCGGGATAGAAATTGAACCGTTACCCGGGGCCACGGCAATAATACCGGCTCTTACCGCCTCGGGGCTCCCGACCGATCGGTTTTTCTTTGAAGGTTTCCTGCCGCCCAAAACCGGAGCGCGGAGGAACCGTCTGGAAAAGTTACGTCAGCTTGAGCATACGCTCGTGTTTTATGAATCGCCGCACCGGGTGGGAAAGTGCCTTGTCGATTTGTATGAAGTTATGGGAGACCGTCAGGCTTGTCTGGCGCGGGAGATTTCAAAAAAATTCGAACAATTCGTCCGGGGCGGTCTTAGTGAACTGGTCGAGCGGTTTCGTGATCGCAAGGTAAAGGGTGAAATAGTATTGATCGTAGCGGGAGCGGCCTTCTCAGGGAAAGGAGAATGATTATATAAATGTTGCCGGAACTGTTTCATATAGGACCGATCCCGATTCGCGGATACGGATTGATGCTGGCCTTGTCGTTTCTGGCCGGGGTCTGGTATGTAAGCCGGATGGCTTC
>JAJRTA010000106.1 GCA_024278515.1 Candidatus Zixiibacteriota bacterium | reverse complement strand
TGTCTGCCGACCATAAGGACTGTCGTAAGAATCGATAACCTGATAGTTCCGATAGATTATCGTTTCGATCGCGTTATTGATTATTTGTGACACAGGCAGTGTTCCTATAACCAGCAGAACGGTTATCAAGGTACCCAGCAGGGTGCCTTTAACGGTCTGCTCCCGCGAGGTCAGGAGGATATTGGCGACCGTGACTACAGCCACAGCCAGCGCTATGGTCATGTTCGAAACCAGGCCCTGAGACAGCATAGTAATCAGGATACCACCGACAAAAGCCCCGATCCCTTCCCACAGATAGACGGTAACAATCGCCCGTTCCGTCCCCCATCCCTCGCGGCAAAGAGCCGCAAACAACCATCCCGAGATCAGACCGGACGGCACCATGAGAACAATCGACAGCAGGGCCGCCGTACTGAACGGAATGACCTGACCGAGCGGCTGGCCCATCAACATAGGTGTGAGACGGATCAACGGGATAACGGCACAAAGGGAAAAAACACCGACAGCGAAGAGACTGCCGGATGAAATATGTCCGACAGAACGACCCCCAAGCCAGGCTCCCAGACCAACCGCGCTCAGCCATCCGCACAAAGCCCACCCGACGAACAGTTCATCGCCGTTGAATGTCGCCACCAGCTCGCGAAGCAGCAACACCTGGGAAGCTACCGAGAAAAAACCCAGCAGGAACGGCCGCCATTTGTTCATCTAAAACACTCCGGGGATCTCCCGCCGGCAATAACGGCACTTACCGGACCTGATCTCGTTGGCCATAATGCGATAACCTCGTCGTCGGATCAGTACTTCGGCGCATCCGGGGCAATAGGTTGATTCGGCGGCGTGACCGGGGATATTGCCGATATAGACAAAGTTCAGCCCCTCGGCCAGACATGCGGCGTGCGCCCGTTCCAGCGTCGCAAGAGGTGTTACCGGGAGATCACGCAGAAGGTACTGCTGATGAAACCGTGAAAAGTGGATGGGCGTATCCGGTCCGAGGTTCCGCCTGATCCAGCGGGCCAGGTCGATAAATTCATCGTCGGTATCATTCAAGGTAGGCACCACCAGATAGACGATCTCCAGCCACACGCCTGCGTTTTTTATCTGCACAAGGGTATCAAGCACCGGCTTGAGTTCACCGTTGACAACATCTTTGTAGTAATTCTCGCGGAATGATTTGAGGTCGACTTTGATCGCATCCATCTGCGGACACAACTCGGCCAGTGGTTCCTTGTCGATATACCCACCGGTTATCATTACCGATTTTATATCCTGCTCGTGAGCGCGTTCGGCGATGTCATACATGTACTCATAAAATATAACCGGCTCTGAATAAGTATAGGCGATAGTGGGCACGATTCGCTCTTTGCAGATACGGACAATCTCTTTCGGAGGAAGGTCCATCGAATCTATCTGCTCCGGACGAGACTGGGATATTTCCCAGTTCTGACAGAATTTGCAGTTCACATTACAACCGGCAGTCGCAAGAGAAAACGCTTCGGAACCGGGATGAAAATGAAAAAGCGGCTTCTTTTCGATCGGGTCGATGTTCAGCGAACAAGGCCGCCCGTACACAAGAGTATAATACGTATCTCCGCGGTTCTCCCGAACTCCGCAGAAGCCGCGTTCAAGATCGGTAATGCGGCAGTGACGGGGACAGAGACGGCACTCGATGCCGCCATCATCGAGTTTCTTGTAATGTCTTGCTTCAACCGATGACAGATTGTCCGACAAGGTGAATGCGCACACATTCTGAACACCACCCAACAGTTCCGGCCAAAGCTCTGAATGCGTCGCCACGGCCGCCGCGGTGCAACCGACACATTTCATGAACAAACGGCGATCCATCAGAACAGGTCTCCCGGTTTACTGCGGCCTTTGTCATCGACAGTGATGACCTGAAGGTCGATCGATTTCATATCAGCGGTTCCAAGTCCCAGTTCCTGGGCTGTCCTGAGATATCGAGCCGGTCGCTTCGCCTGCTCCAGCGAGGGCAACTCCTTCTGTTTACGTAACCGTTCAATAACCGCGTAGCCAACAGCATCCACCGCCACCGGGTCGGTCGAAATCATTATTGAACCGTAGCCCTCAATACAGGCTGGATCATAGCCGGGGCCGTTGTGATACTGAACACGAGTCGCATCCATGATAGTCAACCGGTTCTTTATACGAATCGGCTCCATCATCGAAACCTCGGCAACATGTGGATCACAGCAGTTGCCGTGGAATTTGTTCGGATTATTGATTGCTCCAAACATGTTTTTCATCCCGCCGGACAAACCGGCGATGGAATGATCCTTGAGCACCGGCAGGTTGATATTGCCGGCAACCGCCTGTTCCAGGATGTTGCTTATCAAGCTCGATGAATCCCCGAACGTATGGAACCGGCGGCCGTATCCGATATTATTGGCGTCGGTGCCGAAACATCGGCGGCCGAATCCTGAGGCATTCAGTTTGAATCCGGCCGCCTTCAGCTCACGACTGGTTCTCTCCCAGATCACAATATCGTTGGAACCCCATCCGGCTTCTTCGAGTATTCCGGTCAGCGCGTCGATCAGGGGCACCGGTGTCGAATTGAATTTGCCGGTCAGGCAATTGGTTTTGAGTCCGACTGCTCCCTCGGGAAGCAGATTTCGTATCTTATCGACCAGAGACTTTCCACCGAAAAGCCTGCTGAAGCCAATCATCAAAAGCTGTCGATACTGGTCGGCATTAAGCCGTTCACCTGACTTCCCCGACGCATGTTTGACAACTACAACACGACTCATACCAAACATTGTATGTCGGCGCTCACACCTGTCAACCGTTTTTTGACATACGACAGCTCAAGACCCCATGCTGAAATAGCTCAGTCGATAACTTCAGGGAGATTCGCAATTGAATCAATTACAAGATCCGGTGTTATGCCGGACGAGGCTACCAGGTCATCCCGGTATTTGCCGGTTCTGACCAGCACCGTTTTCAGCCCGAACACCTGCGCCCCGCCAATATCGGAATTGATATCATCACCAACCATAGCCACCCGGTCGGGGGCCAGGCCCAGGTCGGCAACCGCCATCTCAAAAAACGACCGGGACGGTTTGCCGACAATAGTGGCTTCCCTGCCGGTCACATATTCCAGTCCGGCGACAAAGGCCCCGATATCTATGCGCAGTCCGGTCTCTGTCCGCCAATACCGCCCCTTGTGAAGCGCAACCAACTCGGCGCCGTTCATTATCAGCTCAAATATATGCTGCATCATACGGTAATCCCACACCTTACCCATATCACCGACAACAACAAACTGTGGTGAGGTGTCAGACTGAGGGAACTGTGAAAAGTCCTGTTTCGGATCATCGGTCAGCAGTAAGTGACAGGACGGGTTCCCGTGTTTTTTCAGAAACGCCACCGTCGCCCTGATTGCACCGAATAATTCATCTTTCTCAATCGGCAGCCCCATTCGATGCAGCTTTTTCAACAGAGAATTATCAGAAAGAACCGTTGTGTTGGTGCAGAAACGGATCGGAATGTTTCTTTTGCGGAGCAGTTCAAGAGCCGAAACCGCTCCCTCGATCGGTTCGTTGCCAACATAAAGAACACCGTCCAGATCGCACAGTAAACCGGCAATGCTACCATGAAACCTGTTTGACACGATCAGGCCAGTTTCTCTAAGAGTTCCTCCGGGATATCGAAGTTGGCGTAGATCTTCTGAACATCATCGAGTTCTTCAAGCATTTCATACAGTTTCAACATTGATGAAGCCTGCGACTCCTTGTTCAGAGTGACCGTGTCTTTCGGGATCATAGTTACCTCGGCGGAGATCATCGGGATATTTTTCGCCTCGATAGCCGAGCGAACCGCGTCGATATCGGCCGGCTGTGTGATCACTTCGTAGGAACCGGAGTCAGATTTGATATCCTCGGCGCCTGCCTCCATCGCCACCTCCATCAGGGTGTCCTCATCGACAGCGTCAAGCTCGATCGTGATCAACCCCTGCTTCTCGAACATCCAGGCCACACAGCCGTTAGCGCCAAGATTGCCGCCATACTTGGAGAGAGCATGCCGCACTTCCCCCACGCAGCGGTTCTTGTTATCAGTAAGCGCTTCAAGATAGATCGCCACTCCGCCGGGGCCATACCCCTCGTAGGTAATCGACTCATAGGTCACACCGGGCAGTTCGCCGGTACCTTTCATAATTGCCCGTTTGATATTGTCAGCGGGCATATTCGACGCTTTGGCCGCCGCAATAGCGGTACGCAGGCGCGGGTTGCCGTCGGGATCTCCCCCTCCTTCACGGGCGGCTATGGTTATCTCTTTAATATGACGGGTGAAAATCTTGCCGCGCTCGGCGTCGGCTTTCCCTTTTTTGCGCTTTATGGTCGCCCATTTTGAATGACCTGACATATTACCGGTCTCCTATATGCAAATTCAAGACTACTCTTATTTAATCAGCAGGACGGAAATACATGGCGTTTGCATCACAAAGTACTCCGCGCGCCAGGCAAACTTTGCGCAGTATGTTTTTCCTTTGTACTTTATCAATCCGGCGTACCCGGTTATTTCTGAATGCTCTATCATTCCAGCACACTCTGTCATTCCTGCGCAAACAGGGACCCAGCCATAACCCACAGGACCCGACTACAGCCTGCCCGACAAGCCGATTCAACACCAGAATAATATATCATTCCCCGTTTGGCAAGTGGGGGATGCAAGAGGACTTTCCCCTTGATTTTGATGTTAAATCATATGTTTGTTAGTAAAATAACAGAACCGGAATATGAGAAAAAACCGTCATGCCCTCGATTTTCACACGAATAATCAACCGGGAATTACCCGCCAAAATCTTCCATGAAACCGACGAAGTGATCGTCATCGCCGATCATCGTCCCCAGGCGCCGGTGCATCTTCTGATAATTCCGAAAACCGAATACCGGAATTTCTACGAAACGCCGCCGGAAGTGTTGGCCATGGTCAATCGTACGGTGAAGCTGATCGCTGAAAAGCTCGGCATTGTCGATCATTTTCAGATCCAGATCAACAACGGCCTCGGGCAGGAGGTACCGCACCTGCACTTTCATTTCAAGTCCAACCGCGGCTCGGAACGACTGATTTTTGAGCAGTAGTAGAAGGATTGAGGCAGACAGGATTTCAGCCTGCCCCGCCTACATCAACGAATAGCCCACGGGTGTTGTCCGAGTCTTGAGCGAGCGTCGCGAAATCCGCAGTCAGTGCATTGGTCGCGGTGTCTGAGTTCTGAGCGTGCACCGCGAACGGCACCGGCGTAAGACGCTGACGCCCACTAAGCAGGTTCCAGCT
>JAJRTA010000105.1 GCA_024278515.1 Candidatus Zixiibacteriota bacterium | reverse complement strand
GTCTGACCGATGCGCCCGGTTATGACGCCGAAGCGGTTTACTCTCCTCTGGGTGACAAGATTGTGTTTACATCGGACCGAACCGGTGACCTGGAATTGTTCCTGATGAACCCTGACGGCTCCGGAGTCGAACAGTTGACCGACGAGCCGGGCTACGATGGCGGCGCGTTCTTCTCACTCGACGGTCAATGGATCTGTTACCGCGCCTCCCGCCCGGAAGGAGAGAGCCTGGCCGATTACCGGCGGTTGCTCAAGCAGGGGCTGATCCGTCCTTCACAGCTCGACCTGTACGTCATGAATCTGGCCGACCGCAAACCGATCAGGCTTACCGACAACGGCGCGGCCAATTTCGGGCCATACTTTCATCCCGACGGCAAACATATTATTTTCTGCTCGAACCTGCACGATCTGGATGAAGGCGGACGCCGGTTCGACCTGTTCCTGATCAATATCGAAACGAAAGAACTTCAGCAGGTGACCAACAACCCGACCTTTGACGGTTTCCCGATGTTTTCACATGACGGCACCAGGCTTATTTTTGCCTCAAACCGTGACAACAAAGTGCGCGGGGAGACCAATATCTTTATCGCTGACTGGGTGTGGCCGGAAGAATGATCTGAGGTTCGACAATAGAATACCGCCCTGCCGGTAGCAGGCCCTCTCTCAAGCGGTGTTCAGGAAAGGCGGCCTCACCCTTCAGCTTTGTTCGGTGTGAGGCGGCTGTATAAAGGCGTTGACTTGTGCAAGCGGCAGCCTGATCAGGTTAGAGGTTGGCCTTCTCCGCTTTATCATCCAGCACAAAGCTGACTTTGTATGTCACCCGGACCGCCACCGGTTTATTGTTCCGCAGGGCCGGTTTGAATTTCATCTCCGGGCCGCCCGGATCGCCGACTTGTCAAGCAGATCGTTGCCTGAGGTTTTGCCCGGAAGCGCTTTGCGCACGGCGCCGCTTGTATCAACCGGCGATTTGACCCAGACGTCGCCTTCGATCCCGGCCTGCTTGGCTTTGTCCGGATAGATCGGGGCCTCCTGATAAATCATCCGGGGATATTCTTCGATTTCCACAAAATCGTCGGGGCCGGGCAGATTCTTCTCGTCTTTCTTGATATCCCAGGACAAAACTGCGATGGGGAGAGCCAGGGCCAGTGCAATCATGGTAACAAGCAGGTGCCGGGCATAATCGGCCGAGGCAGCGCCGGTTTCGAGGATGCTGTCGCCACAAGCGAACTCACTTTCGGCAATCAATCGTTTACGAGCCATCCAGACCAGCGGATTGAACCAGTGGACCAGGGTGCAGATCAAAACGAGACGGAGCCAGAGGCAGTCGTGACGCTTGAGATGAGCCAGTTCATGCCTAAGGATCAGGTTGATTCTTTCCTCCGGCCATTCGGAAGCAGCGACAGGCAAAAGGATGGTCGGTATCCACAGACCGAATACTACCGGGATCGATATTGCATCGATGAAACGTACCCTGTAGCGTCCTGTTAGTCGGAGATCATCGGCCTGCGATGCGGCTATCTGCAATGTTCGTTTATCAGCAGGTACGGATTTGTGAGCCAGACGGCGGGCGGAGAAGATGCCGATTACGACCAGTGTGCCGACTATCAGACAGCCGGTCAGCCAGACTATGAACAGTACGCCCGGCCAGGCCGGGTATGCCGCGGCGCTGTCAGCATTACCGGATACAACAACCCTGTCCTGAAGAACACCGTCCGTGACCTGCCAGCCGCTGCTCATGAAACCCGGCAGGGTGAACTCCCATGATGGCAGTAATGGCCACAGAACACCGAGCACCAGCACTACGACAAAGGCCGATCGTACCACCAATGCGGCAAAGCGGGCAGTCGATATTTCAACAACGAGTGGATCGAAATCGCCGCCAGCAGGATCAGGGTTGATTTGACAAAATACGCAAGGAGATCAAATATCCAGCACCGGTACTGCCATGGAATTCATCTTTGTCCCCTTTTGTTTCGTTCGGATTCGATCAGTTTCGACAACCGCTTGTATTCCTCGGCGGAGATCTGCGTACTTTTAATACTCATCAGAGCGGCTACCACATCCTCCACCGAATCATCAAAGAAAGTCCGCACTACATGCTTGAGCGCCGCGCGTCTGGCCTGCGAGCGGCTGACGGTCGGGCGATAGAGGTATTGCCGCCCGTGACGCCGATGTTTGACGTGACCCTTTTCTTCCAGCACGCCCAGAAGCGCGCGCACCGCGGAATAGCCGGGCGGATCCGGAATAGCGGCGCGGACCTCGGCGACCGTGGCCTCCCCCTCACGGTAGAGAACATCGACAATTTGCCTTTCCCGGCGGCTGAGCTGGTTGAAATGCTTATTGCTCATAACGGTCTTTTTTGTTTTATGACGAACGAGCTATTGATTATGTTCGACTGCGTATGCTAAAATTTTAGCATATCCTTATTATCATGTCAAGCAAAAATGCTGTTTTTTTAGCAGAAGAGGGCGGGGTACAAAAAACGCCCTCTCGAAAGAGAGGGCGTCGCTCGCAGGCATTAGCGAATTTACTTCAATAGGCACCCCGCTTATTTAAGCAGGAGCATCTTCCTCGTCTCGGTGTTGTTATCGGTGGTCAACCGATAGAAATAGACACCACTGGAATGCTCCGATGCTTCCCAGTCAACCGTGTAGCGGCCGGCTTCCTGCCGTCCGTCAACCAGCGTGACAACTTTCTGTCCCAGGACGTTGAAGACAGTCAGGTTGACCTGCTGGGCTGTCGGCAGAGAGTAAGCGATGGTCGTGGCCGGGTTGAACGGGTTGGGATAGTTTTGTGACAAGCTGAACTCATACGGCAGTTCCGGGGAACCGACGCCTGAGAGGGATACCGTCACACCTTCGAATTTCGGATACTCGGTTACGATCGAGCGCTGACCATCCTGCGAAAACTCATGGTAGACAAAAGTCAGCCGGTGATTAGGCTCTTCAAATGTAACCGCTTCGATCGAAATGTCCTTAACCGACGGATCATTTACCTCGAAAATGAGATTGGCAACAGGACCGGTACCGGCTTTGAGGTCGGGTTTTGCAACCCGGCTCATCTGCGGAAGCAGGCCGATCAGGACCGTGTTGGCTTCATTGTCGATGGATGCGATTTTCATATCGAAGTAATCAACACGAGTTCCCTCGAAGCTGACTTCCTTCAAAGTCACACCCTCTGAAAATGAAAGCGGGATATCCAGCGCGGTCAGGTTGTCCTTGTTGCTGATCTCCAGCGGTACGGTGACGAGGTTGTTCTCACCACTTAAGGCCTTCGCTACGCCGAACTTCGACGCGCCGAAAACCATTGCCGGCAGGAGCAGCACGATCATAACAACCGTCAATGCATAAAACCGTTTCGTCAAGGTTCACCTCCTCAGCACAATTGATGTGCTAAATTAGTTGTGGTTGTAGCCGCTTTGAAGCACACTAATCATTCCATGATCCAAAGCAGCCGTTGTCCATCCTGTAATACGACTGTGCAATCGGTGAAGCCGTTAACTCTGAACGTGGATTTATTTATAATATCGACGGTTTTCAGGCTCGGGTCTATAAATAAGGTACTGTGTGACATGAGTGTTGTCAAGTAATATGTCTCTGTTTGCTGAAACCGCGTGCGGCTTTCATTCTTTGTTTATGCTCAGTTACGGGTGAGGGGCATCCAATGTGTTGCACTTATTTATAATACAATGTGATGTGAAATAAGTTCCTCGGAAACAAAAACTTTCATATTATTTTGTCTTCTCGCATTCGAAAAGGTTTGGCGCAGAAAGTGCGTTTAGTTGCTTCTGCTGTCATTTTTTTTACTCCATTTGTAATTAATGGCGAACAAACCGGCGGATTCTTACACGCGCAAATAACAGTTAACAGTAATCGGGACCTTTCGCATTAATGACGGTTGATTCCTGAATAAAAAAACGGAACATCCTGCCGTACATGATCAGATATCTATTCACACACAAAATAATAGCTACCCGCATCAGGCCATTGTCGGCGCAGGGGACATACGCCGCCCGCAAAACCAGTAATATCTTGACACAGAATACCCTGACCGTAATTTGATGCGGTTGAAACAAGCCATCTTACAACTGCGGAGGTAGCGTGGACGAAAATAACGCAGCCAACACGAAATTCGAGCCGGTGATCCCGGCCGATAGAAATATTCCGGAAGTTACTATTAAGGCTCTGGTACTGGGTTCTCTGATCTCAGTTTTGTTCGGCGTAGCCAATGCCTATCTGGGGTTGAAATTCGGAATGACCGTCTCCGCTTCGATTCCGGCGGCGGTGATATCGATGGCGGTACTGCGGATTTTATTTGGCCGGAATGTGACCGTGCTGGAGAACAACATTGTTCAGACAGTAGGTTCAGCCGGTGAGTCTCTGGCGGCCGGAATTATTTTCACGATACCGGCGTTTTTTATCTGGTCGGCCAATCAGGAACTCGCGGCGGCCGGGTATTTCCACGAAGTCTCCAAAATGCAGATATTCTGGTTATCGATGCTGGGCGGGTCGCTCGGTATTCTTCTGATGATCCCTCTTCGGAAATATCTGGTTGAAACCGAACACGGTAAACTTCGATTTCCCGAAGGTACAGCCTGCGCCGAGATCATCGTGGCCGGTGATGAGGGAGGCGGCAAGGCGAAGATGGTGTTCTCCGGGATCGGACTGGGTGCGTTGTACAAAGTGGCCTATGATATGTTGCGGGTATGGTCTCAGACACCGAGTTATGACTTCAAAGGTTTCCTCAAAGGAGGCACGATAGGGATCGATGCCACCCCGGCCCTTCTGGGTGTTGGGTATATAATCGGACCGCGGATCGCGGCCCTGATGCTCAGCGGCGCGGTTCTGGGGTATCTCGGGATCGGACCGTTGCTTTCTTTTATCGGCGAGCAGATTCCGGGGATTGTTATCGCGCCGGGGACGATTCCGTTGAGCGAAATGGGTCCGGCGCAGTTGCGCGGCAGTTATATCAAGTATCTGGGAGTCGGAGCGGTGGCGATCGGCGGTTTCGTGTCGCTGATTAAATCGTTCCCGGTGATCATCTCATCTTTCCGCAAAGGGTTCGTCCAGTTGATCGGCAGCAAATCAGCCGAGATCGACACCCCCCGCACCGATAAAGATATTCCGATGAAATGGGTGCTCCTCGGGGTCGTCGGGGTGGTGATCGCAATCTGGATGCTTCCCGGCACCGAGCTTCATTTCTTAGGCGCGGCCCTGGCCGTGCTGTTCGGCTTTTTCTTTGTCGTGGTGGCGGCCCGGATTGTCGGTATTGTCGGGTCGTCATCGTCGCCGGTGTCGGGGATGACCATTGCGACACTGTTGGTGACCTGCATGATCCTGATCTACTTCGGGGTCGAGGGGGTGGAGGGTATGGTTACGGCGATGTCAGTGGGAGCGGTGGTTTGCATCGCCGTCTGTATGTCCGGCGACATTGCCCAGGATCTGAAAACAGGATACCTGCTCGGTGCTACCCCGTGGCGGCAACAGTTGACGGAATTCATCGGTCTGCTGTTCCCGGCCATGGCTATGGGATTCACGCTGTACTATCTCAACGAGGCGTTCGGTTTTGTCGAGGGAGCGACCGTGCGTGAACCGTTGCTGGCGCCACAGGCCAATGTGATGGCGGTGGTGGTGCAGGGGATTATGAACGCCCAACTGCCCTGGCAGCCGATCATTGTGGGCGGATTTATCGCACTGGCGGTCGAGCTGTTGGGGATATCGTCGTTGCCGTTCGCGATTGGTCTGTATCTTCCGCTTTCGCTATCGACACCGATAATGGCCGGCGGACTGGTGGCCATGCTGGTCAAAAAATATGTAAAGAAAGAGGAGTACGGAGAGAAAAACCTGGCCGGGACACTGTTTGCCTCCGGCATGGTGGCCGGTGACGCTTTGATCGGCGTGGTGGTGGCCTTTATGATCGGCTCCTGGGGTGCGTATGAAACCTTCTATAATGCTCACGAAGGAATGGCCGACACTCTGACCGGTTCCTTTGGCCCCTGGCTGGCTTTGATCGCCTTCGGACTCCTGACCGTACTGCTGGCCCGTCTGGCCTTCAAGGGGGTGGCGAAGAAGCAGGATCGCTGATTTGCTACAAAAACTGCGGGTCAGGTTATATTCAAGTCGACCGGAAAGTTCAAAGACAAAGGAACTATTCCGACTGGCCGCTGAACAGCTTTATCGGTATAACAACTATGGCTGTCTCGAACAATAAAGACGCCGGAACCGAGCCAACAGGCGACACGATAAGGTCTGTTTTCAGAGACAGATGGCTGCTGATCGTTATCGGGTTGACTTTTCTGGCCCGTCTCATCTACCTGCTGGAACTGAGCCGTCATCCCGGTTTCAATGTGCCGATGATCGACGAAAAATGGCACTGGGAATGGGCGCATGATATTCTGACCAAATCTTTCCAGGGCGAAGGGGCCTATTTCCGGGCGCCGTTGTATCCGTACCTGCTGGCTTTTCTCAGGCTGATCACCAACGAATCTATCTTCCTCAGTAAACTGCTTCAGTCTCTGCTGGCCTGCGGGACTTCGTTTTTTCTGTATCGAACAGCTTACAAACTGTTCAGCCGTCCGGTGGCGCTGATCTCCGGAATCGTCTATGCGTTTTATGGACCGTTGCTGTTTTATGAGACGGCGTTTCTTATCCCCGGGCTGTTCCTGCTGTTGCTGACCTGGGCCATGTATCGTGTGGTTACCTACCGCGATAACTATTCAGTCAGGGGTTGGATTATTACCGGTCTGTTGTTCGGCCTGGCCGCGATTGCTCGTCCCAATATCCTGCTGGTGGTGCCGGTGCTTATTATCTGGTTGTATATTGAAGCGCGGGTTCATAAGGATCTGACGATGAGACTCAGGCGGCCGGTGATGATTTTCGTCGGTCTGCTGATCGGCGTTATGCCGGTTACTCTGCGCAATGTCATTGTCACCGGCGAGCCGATTCTGATTTCATCGCAGGGGGGGATCAACCTTTATCTCGGCAACAATGAAGAATCCGACGGGCTCACTATGCTGATGCCGGAGGTC
>JAJRTA010000104.1 GCA_024278515.1 Candidatus Zixiibacteriota bacterium | reverse complement strand
TAAACAAAAGAACAGATGAACCATGCATCGAGGAGCCTGCTTTTGAACAACTGGTCATTTGGCAAGAAACGTCCGCCTCTGCTGTCCCGGCTCAGCAATATCATAATCGTACAGGTCCTGTTTGTTTTTGCGGCGGTTGTAATGATTCTGTTCTTCCCGCAACGGGAATCTCAAGTGGATTTCAGCGGAATTGAGAATCGGATTTCCGCGGTTACGGAGAAAATAGCAGAGTATCTTTCGAAACTTCCGAAAGGTGGAGACGGAACGTACTCAGTGGCCGATTCGATACTGACTGATTTGATCAGGGGAGAGAAAAGCATCGTCCATGCGTCCGTTTACCTGTGGACTGATGACGCCCGGATGCAACGGATATCTTCGTTCGGTATCGATGAGGCCGAACCAAAAGATGATCTAATCCTCTCCGAAAAGTTCGGCGGCTCGGAATCAATTCAGAAGGCCCTGGCACCTAAAGGGGCAAAAGGACAATTTGTCCCGCTCCGCCTGACTAATGATCATTTGACCTGCGCCTACAGTTTTGAGATCGCCGGAAATCGACCGGCCCTGATCGTGGCAACCCTGGAACATGAGGTTGTGGTATCCAATCGTAACGGACTTCTTTATGGTTTGTTTCTTCTCTTTCTTGGATCGATACTTGTTTCACTGCTGACCGTACATCTGCTGGCCCGTCGTTTCCGTGATCCGCTCAAGAGACTGGAACAGGGGCTGACCAAAACAGCGTCCGGAGAACTGTTCTATCTTCTGGAGGAGAACGACGATGCTGAGTTGTGCGATCTTGTCAGGTCTTTCAACAGAATGTCCAAAACCTTGTGGAGCAACCAGCAGGCTCACAAACATTTCAACCGGCTCTTGAAAGATGCTTACATAGCTCAGGCCGAGTCCCAGGTTTTCCTGGCTACTCTGATCGACTGTTCACCATGTTGTGTAGTGGCGGCGTCGTCGGACGGGGAAATTGTCATTTTCAACCGGAAAGCGGCCGAGGTCTTTGGATATGATAACGAGGAAGCGCTTGGGCTGACGATCGACAGGCTTTTTGGTACGGCCCGGGACGGAGACAGATCCGAAGTTGATGATAATTCACATGAAAAGTCCGGCGAAGTTGTCTGCAGGCGCCGGGACGGCTCGACTTTTCCGGCCTACCTGGTTTCTTCACGTGTCGCCGCCAAACCGGATCAGCCGCCGGTGCATTTGTTTATTTTCCTCGATATTTCCGAGAGTAAAAACTTTCAGGAGATGATGGTCAGTATCGATCGCTATTACACTCGCGGTGAGATGGCCGGCGATATCGCTCACGAGATCAACAACTACCTCGCCGTCCTCGGCGGCAATATCGAGTTGATGCCGCTTTTCCTGAAAAAAGGCGACCATGAGAAGATCAACAAGAAACTCGAATTAATGAAAAATACGGTCGACAAGATTGCGAGATTCTCGGACGGACTGATGGATACCAATTATGGTGATGTGAATTATGTGCAGGCGGATTTGAACCAACTGGCGCAAAATATTCTGGCTTTCCTGAAGCCGCAGAACCGCTTCGACAATGTCACGATGAACACCGATTTGTCACCGGATATTCCATTGGTTGAGATGGATCCGAATCAGATACAACAGACCCTGGTGAATCTGATCCAGAATGGAGCCGATGCCACGGTCAACAATGAGACTGAGCGTTTGGTCGAACTACGTACCGAGTTGTCGGAGGATGGCCGGTATGTGCGGGTTGTTGTTGCCGACAACGGTACGGGTGTGGACCCTGAGAGCAGGGATATTCTGTTCGAAAAACGGTTCACTACCAAACGCAAGGGGCACGGCTATGGTCTGATTACCTGCAAGCGGATTATCGATTCTCACAGAGGGAAGATCGGTTATCGCCGTACTTCCGATCGAACCGAGTTCTTCTTTGAGATTCCGATCAGGCATGAGTCGCCTGAGGAAAAACTGACCGAACAATCGGACGAACCCGAAGCTAAAGCATCGACGACAGTCTAACTTTTA
This sequence comes from Candidatus Zixiibacteriota bacterium, assembly GCA_024278515.1. GTDB lineage: Bacteria > Zixibacteria > MSB-5A5 > GN15 > FEB-12 > JAJRTA01. Next base: position 10,146 of record JAJRTA010000104.1, on the reverse strand, counting down.
ATTGCCAGAGTTATACCTCCGGACTAACTTGGCTTTATGCCGGTTAGAGTTCCGAACAACACATCAGGCAAGGATCCCCGTTTCATCGCTATCCTGTTGCTGGTACTGGCGGCCGCGATTCTTATAGTCACCTGGATAGGTATCCGCGAGAACCGTGGCGACAGCCTCGAGCTTCTGATGATGCAGGGCAGCGCTTTTACCGAGGCTTTGGCCCAGGCGGCCGAGAGCGCCATTGCATCTGAGAATCTTGTCGATTTCCTCGTGCATCTGAGGTTCGCGGAAATTGTGCGCGGGTTTGTTCTTCATGCTCCTTCCGAGCTGACCAATGAGCTGGCAGTTCGTACCGTCATCGAGCATGATTTGTATGCTTTGTATGTGCTTGATTCGACAGTCGCTCTTGTTGTGGGTGGGGTCGGTCGCGGACCGGTCACCGGTCCGCCGCCTTTCGTGTACGAGGAAGCAGCTCAGCTTCTGGATCAGCCGGAACTCAAATATGTTCTGCTGCTCGATGAGGGAGAGCGACCGGGTGAAGTCATACACTACTACCTTGAAATTACAGCCGATCTCAAATCGGTGATAGTGCTTGTCGCTGACGCTCAATACTACCTGGAAGGGCTCAGGCAGACTCAGATCGGGTACCTGGCACAGGAGATGGCGCGAGAGAAAGGGGTCGAGTATATTATCTATCAATCGACTGAAGGAATAATTTTCGCCTCGCGAAAACCGGGTGAGCTGTTGTCCATAGAAAGCGATCCGTTCCTTTCCGAATCACTTGACTCCGACAGTATCCGGCATCGTATCTATGAATTTCAGGGCAGAGAAGTGCTGGAGCTGGTGCGCCCGTTTTCATCGCAGGATTACCCGTTCGGCCTGCTGCGAGTCGGTCTGTCGCTCGAGAGCTACTACACTGTATCAAGGGGATTCGACCGGCTGATGCTGTCGCTGGCGGCTATGATGTTCGGGCTTATCCTGGTCGGGCTGTTATACCTGCGCAGTCGCCGCAAGCGTAGAGAATTGTCTGTTCGCTACAGTCGTATCAAGACCGCTACCGATCGGATCTTCGAAGAAATGCGCACCGGGGTTGCCGTGGCCGACCATGACGGTACTATCACTATGGTAAACACAGCCTTCGAACGGATTTTCGGTCTTACCGAAACCAGGGGTAAGAAGCTTGATGACATTGTGGCGTTGTTTCAACAGGAGCAACCCGGCGGCGGGTTCGATTTCGATTCTCACGGTGAGAAGGAAATTACAATCGAACGGAAGGGAAACATTCTAAACCTGTTGGTGGCTACTTCTCCTCTTCAGTTTGAAGAATCCGAGCCTCCCGGTCTCGTCGTTGTCGTTTACAATATCACGCGCCTTAAACGGTTCGAACGCGAGGCCAACCGTCGTGAACGTCTCTCCGAAATGGGGCATCTGGCGGCCGGAGTGGCTCACGAGATCAGGAATCCTCTGAACACAATTTCTATCGCCGCGCAACGTCTGGCTGCTGAATTCATTCCGCAGAACGGTCGGGACGAATATATGCAAATGACCTCGCAGATCAGAACCGAAGCGGGACGTCTCAACGAAATCATAACCCGTTTTCTGACCCTGGCTCGCGAGGAGCAAAGAAAGCTCCGGCCGGTCCGGCTTGATAAGTTTATCCAGGAGTTTGTTCAGTTCGTCAAATCGGAAGTGGAGCAAATGAAAATTGTTCTGACTACCGAGCTGACCGCCGGTTGTACTATTCAGGCCGATGAAGGAAGCCTGAAACAGGTGTTTACAAATCTTTACAATAACGCGAAAGAATCGTTTGAGGGAGGTGACGGGCGGATTCGGATCAGCACCGAGCTGAAGAATGATAGTGTGATCATTCGCTTCTCGGACAACGGCCCGGGTATTGAGAAATCAATCCGTGACAAAGTGTTCACTCCTTACTTCACGACCAGGGATGCCGGTACTGGTCTAGGGCTGCCGACCGTGCACAAGATCATTATGGAAATGGGCGGTGACATTCGGGTACGTGATGCCGACCTCGGGGGGGCCGAGATTGTGATCACACTTCCGACAGCATAAATGACTTTCATCTGATCAACAGAAAACACAGCGGTTGCAATATCTCAACAAAAAAGCCCGCCCTGAACGGGCAGGCCTTTTGGTTACAATTTCCAAATAGAGCTGTTACTTCACCTGATCAAACAGCCACCTGGTGCTGACCGATTTCGGGCGCGTAATGGGCGTCCCCAGCGCCCGGTTGAGCACCAGTTGCGCCAGCATACCCATGCAACGTGAGACACTGAACAGTACGGTGTAATACTGGAACTCCTTCAGGCCATAGTAGTACAAGAGAGCTCCGGAGCCGGCGTCCACGTTCGGCCAGGGATTCTTCGCTTTGCCGTGCTCTTTGAGAACATTCGGTACAATCCTGAAGACACGATCGACAGTCTGGAAGACAGGATCCTTCTTCAAATATTTATTACCGAACTCATTGAAAGCTGTAAAACGTGGATCGGTAACGCGCAGCACGGCATGACCGTAACCGGGAATCACTTTGCCGCCGCGTAATGTCTCCCAGGCGTAGTCGCGGATGTCTTCTTCTGAAGGCGCGCCGCCGAAACGTTCCATTGTCTCTAGAATCCAGTTGAGACATTCCTGGTTGGCCAATCCGTGCAGGGGGCCGGCCAGACCGTTGAGACCGGCTGAGACGGCATAGAAAGCATCGGACAATGCCGAACCGACCGTGTGACAGGTGTTGGCGGAGACATTGCCGCCTTCGTGATCACAGTGCAGAGTGAGGTAGAGACGCATCATCCTGGCCGTCTCTCCTTTTTTGGGAGGCAGGCCGAGCATCTTGGCGTAGTCGGCCGCCCAGTCGAGTCTTTTCGACGGTTCGATCAGGGCGCCTTTCTTGTAACGTATCCGATAGACTCCGGCCGCGATAGTGTGGATCGTCCCCATCAGACGCATGGCGTCATCCAGGGTCGGCTCCCAGTATTCCGTTTTATGCATTCCTTCGGAGTACCGTTTGCGGAAAGCAGATTCGTTCTCCATAGCCAGAATAGCGCAGTCGAGCATGGCCATCGGATGCGAACTTTTCGGCATCGCTTTCAGGACCTTCCATACATAAGCGGGAACCTCTCCGGCAGCTTTGAGCTCTTTCTGGAAGAGTTTCAGTTCATCGGCAGTCGGAAGTTTGCCCGTGATCAGAAGCCAGAAGATTTCCTCCGGCAGTTTATCGGTAAGTTTAAGTATCGGATAACCACGAATGATCAGCCCCTTGTCCGGCTCGACCACCGAAGTATCGCACACCATCCCCTTAACTCCGCGCATTCCACCGATCGCCTGAGCAATCGAAACCTCCGAAATCTTCTTGTCGCCATGCTCCTGCACAAGTTTGCTGCGTTCGTCCCGGAGTCCGGGTATCAATTCAGCCATGGTCTCTTTTAAGGTCTTGGCCATGGAACACTCCTTTGCTGATATTGCCGATTCATACTTTTATCTTGCCAAAAATGTGATCGATTTACACTTATGTGAAACCTTTCACAAGAGCATATTAATTTACGACAGACGCCCGACCTTGTCAAGTATTCGGCTGTAAAAAAGCAAATTAAACCGCAGGAATTAGAATCAATTCATTATCGTCAGAAGAACACAGATTTCCCGCATTTAAGAAAAGTGGTTGTTGGATAGCTACTTACGAGAATATTTTGCCCCGGTTCATAAGAGACTCCGAATCAAAGACATTTTTGACTTTTTTCATGGCCCGGATGGTTGGTTCGTCAAACTCCCAGCTGAGATAAGCGGCTTTGTGCTTTCCGATGCCATGTTCTCCGGACAATGTCCCCCCGAGTTCGAGGGTTTTGTGAAAAAGTTCCTCAACTCCCTTTTGGATCATTTTTCTTTCCGCTTCATCACCGGTCATGGCCAGAAAGGAAACGTGGAGGTTGCCGTCGCCGGCATGGCCGAACGCATTAATCCTGAGCGGGCTGGATGCGTTCATGTCCGCGACGAACGAAACCATAGTCATAAACTGCGATACCGGTACCGCGACATCTTCGTTGTATCGGATCTTCGCCATCTCTTTGACAGCTTTTGAGAGGTTACGGCGAACCCGCCAGAGTGTTTTAACGTCGTCGGTATCGCACGCAATCCGAAGGGTCGTACAGTGGTTCCTGCGGCACAGGTCGGACACGGCTTCAGTTTGTTCCTCGTCTTTCTCGTCTGAGGTTTCAATCAACAGGATAGCACCTGCGTCTTCCAGTCCTTCGGTCGCCTCGTACCGGTTGGAACATTCAGCGGCGTCACGGTCGATATATTCCATCACGGTGGGAACGATTCCCCCGGCAATGATATCGGCCACTGTCCGGCCGGCATCGGCGGGATCATCAAAGGCAACCAGCAGAGTGGAGCCAACCGACGGTGATGGAACGAGCCGGACGGCGATTTGTGTGATTATGCCCAGCGTTCCCTCTGATCCGATTATGACATCCTGAATGTTGAAGCCCTGTCGTTCTGACAGTAAGCCGGTAGTAACGATCGAGCCGTCGGAGGTGACCATGCGCAGGCCGACCACGTAGTCACGGGTAACACCGAACCTTTTACACCGGAGGCCGCCGGCATTCTCCGCGACATTGCCGCCTAACGTACATTCCTCATAGCTGGCCGGGTCGGGCGGATAGGTAAGCTCATGCTCAGCGGCGGCGTCAAGTAATTCTTTGGTGATGACACCGGGTCCGCAGACAGCCATAGTCCGCTCGGGATAAATGCTGAGTTCTTTCATCCGTTCAAGCGACAATACGATGGAATCACCGTCCGGCACCGCTCCGCCGGAGAGGCCGGTACCGGTGCCGCGTCCTGTGACCGTGAGCCTGGCTTCCTTTGCAAACCGAATAGTTGCGATAACATCCGATTCGCATTTGGCCATGACAACAGCCCGTGGACGCACCGACTCTTCAGTAGCATCCTTGAAATAGTCCTCCCAGCCTTCCAGGTCGGTTATCAGCGCGGAAGGTCCCGATAGCTTCGCGGCAAGTTTTTCAAAATCGACCATTCAATACCTTCCGGCAGCGGCTGACAGGGGACTGCTATGCCCGTTCGATTTATTTATCGCCGGACTTGTTCGTTTTCGAGTCCGTTGAAGACTTGCTCGACGAGGAAGAAGAAGTCGACGACGAACTTGTCCCGGAAGAATCAGCCGCCGCCGCTTTCTTATAGGAATCGGAACGATAGTCGGTGATATAGAAACCGGCGCCTTTGAAAAGGAACCCGGAGCCACCGGAAATTATGCGTTCCACATAACCGTTGCAAGAGGGACATGTCTCAAGCGGACTATCGGTCATCGATTGGAACTCTTCAAACTCATGTCCGCAGTCCCGGCATTTGTATACATAAGTCGGCATAATGTAACTCCGTTGTTCTGAGTCCTTAAACGTGCATGGTATCTTCTGGTTCCAGTCTTAGGTCCAACTTCGTTTAACTATTCTGCCACCCATGTTGATTTCATCGGTGGTCTCGGGATCAAGCGCCCACCTGATCCGCGCGATCGCTTCTGATATTTCATCCGGCTGTCCGCAGTAAGTCAGGCGAAGGCGACCCGGCGCGCCGAATTCACTTCCCGGCACCGTAACGACCAGCGCTTTTTCCAGCAGGAAATCGGCCAGCCTGACATCATCTTTCTCATACGCGCTGAAATCGGGCAAACAGTAGAAAGTCCCTTCGGGGCGTACACATTCTACATTTTCAAAACCATCGAGAAGGGCCATCATTTTGTCGCGATTGTTCTCGAGCTCGGAGCGCAGTTTCTCAACCGATGAATGGTCACCGTTCAACGCCGCCGCTGCCGCGACCTGTAACGGCCCGGAGAGGCAGGTAGTATTCTGACCGGAGACTTTGGCCAGGGCGGAGGCGACTTTTTTATTGGCTACCGCCCAGCCCAGGCGGAACCCGGTCATGCCGAACGATTTCGATACACCGTTAACCACGATCAGATGAGAGTCGTCGGAGTGGTCGGTGGCGTAATCGAAACAGGATACCGCGGATACATCGTTGAAAACCAGCCGATGATAGATATCATCCATTATCAGATAGATCTTTCGCTTTTCGCACAACTCGACCATCGCCTTTATCAATTCAGGCGGATAAACTACGCCTGATGGATTGTTGGGACTGTTGACAATAATGGCCCGGGTTGATTTACCGATCGCTTTTTCGATATCCTCGATTCGCGGAATCAGGGTGTCCGAGGGCGGGTCCACGATTTTCGGAAGACCATGAACAAGGCGCACAATCTCCGGATAGCTGACCCAGTAAGGGGATAGAATAATAACTTCGTCGTTTGGATTTACGAGTGTTACCAACAGATTATAGAGTCCTTGTTTGGCCCCGGCCGTTATGACGACATTGGTCGGCTGTATTTCGTAATTGTAATAGTCCCGGGTATAGCCGACAACAGCGTCGATCAGTTCGGGAAGCCCGCGGCTCGGCGTGTAATGGATACGACCGGTGGCGAGGTATTCCGTGGCGGCTTGTATCGCCTCGGGCGGAGTGATGCGGAAGGGTTCTCCGGCGGCCATTGAGATCACAGGCTCGCCGCGCTCTTTAAGGACACGAGCCTTCTCCGACATTACTAAAGTAGCCGACTGTTTCAGTTCCCGGGCGACATGACTTATACTCATCAGTTCAGCCTTTCAGCAGCGCGGCGATAGCGGTGACATCAACAATGTCATCCGACGAACAGCCGCGTGACAGGTCGTTGGCCGGTTTGGCCAGGCCCTGAATGATCGGACCGGTGGCCGTGGCGCCGGCCAGGCGTTGAGTAAGTTTATACGCGATATTACCGGCATCGAGATCAGGAAAGATGAGAATGTTGGCATTACCGCCTATTGCCGATCCGGGCGCTTTGCTTTCGGCAATCTCCGGGACAATGGCGGCATCGACCTGAAGTTCACCGTCGGCCGGGATATCCGGGTAGTTCTTTTTGAACATCTCGAACGCTGTCACTACTTTGGTGACATCGTCATGTTTGGCCGAGCCTTTGGTGGAGAATGACAGGAACGCCACCCGCGGTTCTTCTCCCAGCAGATTCTTCATTGTCTCAGCGGTGGCGGCGGCTACTGAAACCAGCTGCTCGGCAGTCGGATTCGGCAGGACCGCCCCATCTGCATACAGAAAGACCTTATCGTGCTCATCCCGATATTTCGGAAGGGTCATCATAAAACAGCTCGACACCGCCGAGATACCTTCTTTGAGTCCGAGCACCTGAATCGCGGCCCGGAGGACATCGCCGGTAGTGTTGACGGAACCGGCCACCGAAGCGTCCGCCTTGTCATGACGAACCAGCATGGCGCCGAAATAAAGAGGATTGAGCATGAGCTGTCCGGCCTGTTCTTCGGTCAGGCCGCGTTCTTTGCGCAGTTCCAGCAGGTCGGCCACATAGCTGTTGTAATCAGGGGAGTGGGCCGGGTTGATCAGTTCCACTTTGGACAGGTTCAAACCATGCTCGGAGGCGAGGGTTTGAATCTCATTCTCATCGCCAAGGAGTGTTACCGAAGCCAGTCCCTCTGCGTTGATTTTCTTTACCGCCTGAATGACTCGCGGCTCGGTTCCTTCCGGCAGTACAACACGCCGTTTGGCGGCGCGGGCTCGTTCTTTTATTTTACTAAGCGCTTTCATCCGGGTATCCGTTTCATATTGTAAGTTAAGCCGACACTGTTTAGATATCTTCTCTGAATTGCGGGTCGGACAGGTATGCCTCGATAAACATATCGATATCTCCGTCCATGACCGCCTGTACATTTCCGGTTTCGGTCGAAGTGCGGTGATCCTTCACCATGTTGTAGGGATGGAAAACATAGGAGCGTATTTGCGATCCCCATTCGATTTTCTTTTTGTTTTCGTCGAACCTGGCCATCTTGGCCGCTTCTTCTTCTTTCTTCAACTGGTAGAGGCGGGATTTGAGCACGGTAAAAGCGGCCTCTTTGTTCCTGTGTTGACTGCGTTCGGACTGGCAGGTTACCACAATGCCGGTCGGTTCGTGGGTCAGGCGGATAGCAGATGAAGTTTTGTTGACATGCTGGCCGCCGGCCCCGGAAGCCCGGTAAGTGTCAACGCGGACATCTTCGTCTTTTATCTCGATTTCGATATTGTCGTCCACCACCGGATACACATGTACCGAGACAAACGAAGTATGCCTGCGCGAGTTGGCGTCAAAAGGAGAAATGCGGACCAGCCGGTGTACGCCCGACTCCGCCTTCAGAAAACCGTAGGCATAGTCGCCTGAGATTTCCATCGTGGCTGATTTCAGGCCGGCTTCCTCGCCCTGCTGGTAGTCCATCAGTTCGGCCGTGAAACCGCGCCGTTCGACCCAGCGGTTGTACATGCGAAAGAGCATATCCGCCCAGTCAAGCGACTCGGTGCCGCCCGCTCCCGGATGGATAGTCAAAATGGCGTTGCGGTGATCATCAGGACCGCTCAGCAGGGCGTCAAATTCGAGCTTATCGACTTTACCGGCCAGATCGGTCAGGGCTGACTCAAGCTCGCTCAATTCGCCTGAAGTTGTGTCTGCGTCCGTCAGTTCGATCAGTTCGGTGAGGTCATCGAGTTCAGTTTTAAGTTCAGCATGTGCGTCAACCCACCGTTTGTGGGCATTGATCTCTTTCAGTACCGCCTGGGCGGCCCGGTTGTCATCCCAGAATCCGGGCCGGGACGTTTGTTTTTCAAGCCTTGCTATCTCGGTTGTGCGCCGAGCGAGGTCAAAGATACCTCCCGAGCTTGTCAAGTCTCTCTTTTAATTCCGGCAAACGGGCCGTCAATTCAACAATCGTCACGCTCATGCGTTACCTCCGTAAATCAGGGAGCCGAATATAACGGTTTTGATACGCGGGGTCAAACAGGAAAGTTCTGTTTATCGCCCGGTTTCACCACTTTTGGAGGGTAAATCAGGTCCGGTATGGGGCCGGAGAAAAAGTGTGCCCGAACGGAGTGAGGGAAAGAGAGGCCAGTTTCATGTGCTGAACCGCGAACGGGATACCGATGACCGTAAGGGCGCAGAGCAGACCGAAGATCAGATGGGTCAGCGCAATCCACAAACCGCCGCCAACTATCCAGATAATGTTCATTATGGTCGAAAGACACCCGCCGGAGCCGGGGATCGAACGGATCTCCTGACCGAACGGCAACAAGGCCAGCATCGACAGCTTCATACATTGAACACCGAAAGGAATGCCGACAATCGTAAGGCACAAAACAAACCCGGCGAACAGATACTCGAAAAAAAGAAATATCCCGCCACCGAGAAAGATCCAGAGTATATTCCCAAGCAGGCTCATAATATTTTCCCTTCGGATTGTAATAATTCAGGATACGCTTTTGTCCTGTCTCAGTCATTTAATATACGCAAAATGGGATCAGTTTATTCATTTAGTTGAAAAAAAGTTTCGTGCGTCAGCTCCCTGAACTTGGTGTGCGGTGTACGCCCCGTCCACTGCGTGTCGGCGCACGGGACGTACTCTGGGCATCAACGGGGCGTCTTGCCGGACTTGATCCGGCATCCCGTTCTACTTCGTGTCATGCTGAACTTGATTCAGCATCCGTAAAACAAATGTACCTGGATTCCGGGTCGGGGCCCGGAATGACGACAATGAGAATACTGCTGGTATCATTACATGATTACAGGTAGTTTCGCAGGTCGGAACCCCTTGCGGGTTCCGACTTCAACCAACCACAACAGCAATAAACCTTCGCCAATCCTGTTTTTTAGAGCAAGTCCACTTAACATAGTCGTTGACAGGTCTGTCTGAACCGCTATCTTCGTCTCCGTTATGAAAATGGAGATACTTGTTGTCGGACCGTTTGAGGTAAACTGTTACCTCTACTATGATGAAACTTCCGGAGATGGTGTGATAATCGATCCGGGCGCCGACCCGAACCGGATAATTCAAACTGTCGAGCATATCCGGATGACACCTAAGGCGATCCTGCTCACGCATGGTCATGGTGATCATATCGCCGCGGTTGAACCGATCAAAAAACAGTTCGACCTGCCGCTGTATGTCGGGACGGGGGAAGAGAATCTGCTCAGGAATCCGTCGGCCAATGTCTCGGCTCTGGTGGGGCATCCGATTGTGGCTCCGGAACCGGACGTGATGCTTTCGGACGAGCAGT
>JAJRTA010000103.1 GCA_024278515.1 Candidatus Zixiibacteriota bacterium | reverse complement strand
CCCGACTTCTTGAGTGTGATGAGAACCAGGTCGTTCTCAAAAACGGCGCAGCAACCTGCAGCCAGGACAATTCAAGAAGCATATCCGCATCCGGGTTATTCAGTTCTTTTGAACGTTTCGGCAAGCCGCTTCGCCGCGAGTCTATATTCAAAGGCGACCAATACACACAGCCGCTCGACCCTCGGACCGGACAGGGGAACGCATATCATCCGATAGCTTATGGCACCCAGATCGCCGAAGTGACTGTCGACACCCGTACCGGCAAAGTAAAAGTCGACCGGATCGTGGCATGTCATTATATCGGACGCGCGATCAACCCGGAATCGGTCCGCGGTCAGGTGCTGGGCGGTATCTCCATGGGTTACGGGTACGCGCTCTCTGAAGATTGCAAAAGCGTTGACGGCATGATCAGGGCGGACAACTTCGGCAGATACAAGATGCACCGGATAGCCGACACGCCGCGCTACGATGTCATACTGCTTGAAGACCCCGAACCGACCGGACCGTACGGCGCTATCGGGATCGGCGAACCGCCGACAGTAGCCACCGCTCCGGCCATCGCCAATGCTGTCTATGACGCGGTCGGCGTGCGGGTAACATCGCTCCCGATAACCCCGCGCAAGATCAAGGCCGCCCTTGAAAACATAACGATCGGCTGATGAATATAGTCGGTGTCATACTGGCCGCCGGGCGTTCCGCGCGAATGAAACGGGGAAATAAATTGCTTCTTGATTATGGCGGTCACACGGTCATTGAGCAGACATTTTTCAATCTACTCCACTCGCATGTCGAGTCTTTGCTGGTAATCACAGGGTATGAAAAAGCACGACTTGAAGCAATTTTTCAGCCGCATAAAACCGAGCGCGTGAAACTGGTACACAATGAAAACTGGACCGTCGGGCGCGGCTCGTCTATAAGATGCGCTGTTAAAAGTGTGCAGGCGGACACCGAAGCAATTCTTTTCATGCCGGGCGACAAACCTACCGTCGACAGCAACCTGATAAACCGGGCGATAGAACAGTTCGAAAGAACGCGACCGCCTGTTCTCTATGTCAGATCACTGCTTGGCCGCGGTCACCCGATTATCTTTGATCGCTCATTGTTCGGGGAACTGACGAATCTGGAAGGTGACATTGTCGGTGAGGCGTTGGTCAAAAAATACAAGGAGCGGACGGTCGAGTTGTTTGATGACCGTATTCAACCGGATCTCGACACAGACGAGGATTATGAAAAACTGTTGAAGGATCCTGCCCGGTATAATCATTGATGAATATCTTTGAAGCCATAGTTGAAAACCGTCGCCGGGGGCGGCGCTTTGTCCTCGCCACTATTGTTAAGCGGCATGGTTCCTCGCCTCGTGAGGTGGGGGCCCGGATGATGGTCTTCGCCGACGGCTCGATCAACGGTACTATCGGCGGCGGCAGGTTCGAAAAGCTGGTTATTGATGACTGCCGCGAACTGTTTACAGGCCCTGAAAAGAGCCTGCTTAAAAGCTACCGTTTTGCCTCCGAAGGCGCCAACGCCATCGGGATGCAATGCGGCGGCGAGGCGGAAGTGTTTATGGAACTGTTCGAAAGTCCGCACCGCCTGGTAATTGTCGGCGCCGGGCATATCGGGTGCGAGGTTGTCGACCTGGTGCGCGGCCTTGATTTTGATGTAACCGTGGTGGATGACCGCCGGGAACTTCTCGATGAACTTGATGAAGACGTAAATGTGGTTCTCACCGACTCCGGCTATGTCAATAAAATCCCCGAAGTCGATGACCGCACTTTTGTGGTGATTGTCGCCCGCTCCCATGACTGCGAACTGGCGGTACTGCAACAGGTTCTTGACCGGGGGTGCGCCTATGTCGGCTCGATTGGTTCCAGAGCCAAGATCGCCAGACAGAAACAGCTTTTGAAATCTCATGGTATCAGTCAGGCGTCACTGGATCAACTGCACGCGCCGATCGGGCTTGATATCAAAGCCGAGGGGCCGCGTGAAATCGCAATCGCGATTGTCGCCGAACTTATCGCCGTAAAGAACCATCACCTCGGCAAAAAGTGATTACTCAACCTGAGCATTTGATTATTGTCCGCGGAGCCGGTGAGATGGCATCCGGTGTAATTCATCGTCTGTTCACCGAAGGTTACTGGGTAATCGCCCTTGAGCAGCCGGACCCGACCTGTGTGCGCCGTCTGGTCTGTTTCGCCGAAGCAGTATTCGATTCTGAGACGAAAGTCGAAAATGTAACGGCGAAACTCGTCATGACTGAAGACCTTATCAACGATTTTGCCGGGAATTACGTTCCGCTTGTTATCGATCCTGAAGGCAAGCTGATTTCCAGCCTCAAGCCCGCGGTATTGATCGACGCCCGTATGCTCAAACGGGCCAACGACTGCTCAGCAGATATGGCCCCGATAGTAATCGGTCTCGGACCCGGTTTTTCAGCAGGCCGGAACAGTCATGCCGTGATTGAAACCAACCGCGGACCTGACCTCGGCAAACTGATTCTGAACGGTGAAGCGGAGCCGCACACCGGAATCCCGGCCACGGTGCAGGGGGTCGGGGCGGAACGTGTTTTACGCGCGCCGGGTACGGGTGTTTTCCATTCTTCCGTTCGTATCGCGGATTCGATCACAGCCGGAACGATAATCGGCCGGGTCGGATCAACCGAACTGAGCGCACCGATCTCCGGTGTTGTCAGAGGGTTGCTACGCAACGGCAATAACGTGACAAACGGCCAGAAAATAGGCGATATCGACCCGCGTAACGACCCTGAACTATGTGCCGTCATTTCCGACAAGGCCAAAGCCATCGCGCAGGGTGTGATCGAGGCGTTGACCGCATTTAATTTCTCCCGGCAATAATCCCGTTTTCAGGGAAAACCAGAATCCGCTTGATATCGGCGCGGCCGGTGTATAACTTAGAAACCGGTCGGTACGGCGTGACCCGGATTTGGCATCCATCACTTAGCCGTAAGTTCCGACCATGAAGACAAAATCTGAAGAACAGGATTGTTAAACATAATGAAAAGATGAGGCAGGTATGCAGTTCTTTCAACCCAGGGACCCGGCTGAACACAATTTCAAGGAAGTCATTTACGAAAAGAAAGACTGGGTCGCAACCGTAACGATCAACCGTCCCGAGTTTTACAACGCATATTCGACAACATGCCTGATGGAACTCACCCGGGCATTTACCGATGCCGCCTGGGATGATAAAGTGGGCGTGATTATTTTCACCGGAGCAGGCGACAAAGCGTTCTGTACCGGCGGTGACGTCAAAGAGTACGCTTCGTATTACACGCAGCGTCCGCGTGACTATTTCAAGTACATGGGAATCTTCGCCGGTTATATCGAATCCATCCTGAAATGCGGCAAGCCGGTGATCTGCCGTCTCAACGGCATGGCGGTCGGCGGCGGCAATGAGTCCCACATGGCCTGCGACCTTTCGATTATGGCCGACGACACCTATATCGGTCAGATCGGCACCAATGTCGGCTCGGTCGCCTGCGGCGGGGCTACCCAGTGGCTGCCGATATTTGTCGGCGACCGTCGCGCCCGCGAAATCCTCTACCTCAACGAAAAAATCAAGGCGGAAAAAGCGCTGGAGTGGGGTCTGGTCAACCAGGTCGTCCCGCGTGAGAAACTCGACGAAGCCTGCATGGCGATGGCCGAGAAAATGCTCAACAAGTTCCCCGAGTGTATGCGCTACACCAAAAGCTCGGTCAACTACTGGAAAGAACAGGTCTGGTACCAGACTATCGGTCACGCCCGGGACTGGCTGACCCTGCATTTCTCGTCATGGGAACCGAACGAAGGGATGCAGGCGTTCGTGGAAAAACGCAAAGCGGACTACATGGGACTTCGCAAACTGGCCGCCGAAGGCGGGTCCTCCGAGTTCAAGTACGGACCTTACAAACACACCTGCCCCAGGTGCGGCGCGACTCAGTTGCCCGGTTTGCACAAATTCTGCGGCATGTGCGGCGCCAGCCTGGAAGGCTGATAAGCCATCGGCTCAGCCTCTGACCGGTTGTGTGTTGTGCGTGGTGTACTTTCGCGTACTCTGTCACCTTGTCCTTCGACGTACATTTTCACTCAAGTGGAGATGACGATCAGGCAGAACGTTCGCGAAACGTATTATTAAAAAACGAAATGATCAGGAGTATAGAATATGTTTGATCTGTCCGGAAAAGCGGCCATTGTCACCGGCTCTTCAATGGGGATCGGTTCGGCGGCGGCGCTTTATTTAGCCAAATGCGGCGCGGATGTCGCGGTAAATTATCGCAAGCACGACGCCGAAGCCGGGGCGCTGGCCGAGGAAATCAAAAAACTCGGACGCAGGTCGCTGGCCGTCAAGTGCGATGTGGCCAGTCATGACGATGTCGCCAAAATGGTCGAAACGGTGCTGGCCGAGTTCGGCAAAATCGATATTCTCGTCAATAACGCCGGGGTCAACTGGGACGGCGTCATCTGGAAGATGACCGAGGAAATGTGGGACACGGTCCTCGACATCGATCTGAAGGGATACTTCAGTTTTATCCGCGCGGTGGCTCCGCATTTTCGCGAGCAGAAATCAGGTAAAATCGTCAATGTTACCTCGATCAACGGCTTGCGCGGCAAGTTCGGTCAGGCCAACTACTCGGCGGCCAAGGCAGGAATTATCGGGCTTACCAAAGCGGTCGCCAAAGAACTGGGACGGTCGTCGGTAAATGTCAACGCGGTCGCGCCCGGTATGATCCTGACCGACATGATGGCCGATCTTCCCGACGACGTGAAACAGAAAGCGATTGATGAAACCGTGCTGGCTCGTCTCGGCACACCTGAGGAGTGCGCTTCGGTGATTGCTTTCCTGTGCTCGGAGGAATCGCGCCATATCACCGGCGAAGTGATCAAAATCGACGGCGGCCAGTATATCTGACCAACAAATCGAGCGGAAGGAACCCATAGATGGATCTCAAAGACGTAGTATGTATATCAGCCTGTCGCACGCCGATGGGACGATTCGGCGGCACCCTGAAAAGCATGGCATCGTTCGATATCGGAGCGGTAGCGGTCGCCGAGGCGGTCAAACGGGCCGGGCTGAAACCGGGCGACATCGACGAAGTAATTCTTGGCAGTTGCCGTCAGGCCGGCAACGGCCCCAACCCGTCGCGGACAGCGGCGGTGCGCGGCGGTATCCCGGAATCGGTGCCGACCCAGACAATTAACATGGCCTGTCCGTCCGGCATGAAAGCTATCCAACTGGCCAGCCAGTCGATCCGGCTCGGAGATTCCGAGGTGGTGTTGAT
The DNA here is from genome assembly GCA_024278515.1 of Candidatus Zixiibacteriota bacterium. Lineage (GTDB taxonomy): Bacteria > Zixibacteria > MSB-5A5 > GN15 > FEB-12 > JAJRTA01. The sequence goes on along the minus strand of JAJRTA010000103.1, from coordinate 8,722 downwards.
CGGCGGGTTCGACTCGATGTCGACTATCCCCTACCTGCTCAAAAACGCCCGCTGGAACGGATTCAAGATGGGCGACAAAAAGCTCGAGGACGGCTGGTCCGATTCGGTCGATCCGCTGATCGGACAGGGGATGGGCGCAACCGCCGAGAACCTGGTCGACAAGTACAAGATTCCGCGCGAGGATCAGGATCAGTTTGCTTTTGAATCACACCAGAAAGCGATCAAAGCGCAGGATGAGGGCCGGTTCGACGAAGAAGTTGTGCCGGTCGAAGTCAAGTCACGCAAAGAAACTATCATATTCGATAAAGACGAAACTCCCCGCCGCGATACGACGGTTGAAAAACTGGCCAAACTTCCGGCGGTGTTCCGCAAAGAAGGTGGTACGGTGACGGCCGGTAACGCTTGCGGCATGTCCGACGGCGCCTGCGCCCTGGTGTTTACTTCACGCGAAAAAGCAAATGCTCTCGGCGCCAGGCCGCTGTTTTCGCTGGTCGCCTACTCGGCGGTAGCCACGACACCATCGACCATGGGGGAAGGACCCGGGATAGCTATCCCCGCCGTGCTCGAACGGGCCGGGATGCAACTGTCCGACGCCGATCTGATCGAAGTCAACGAAGCCTTCGCCGTGCAGGTGCTCTCGAACGAACATGTTCTCAAATGGGACCGCAGCAAACTGAATGTCCACGGCGGCGCGATCGCGCTGGGACATCCGACCGGCATCTCCGGCGCGCGCATCATCGTGACTTTGTATCACGCTCTTAAACAGCAGGACGGCACGGTCGGCCTGGCTTCGATCTGCGGAGGCGGCGGCGTGTCGATGGCTATGTTGATCAAGCGAGAGTCATAATATGTCCGATTACAAGCATATCCGGTTTGAGACTGTCGAGAGGGTCGCCTATATTACGCTGTGCCGCGAGGACCTGAATGTCCTGAATATCGCCATGATGGAAGAGATCAATACCGCGCTGGAATCACTCACCGGCGGTAACGATCTCAAGGCGCTGGTGTTCAAGGCGGACGGCAAGGCGTTTTCGGCCGGGGTCGATGTTTCCGAACATACGGCTGAGTTGGTCGACAAGATGATCAACACGTTTCACATGATGTTCCGTCTCCTCGACGGTATGCAGTGTCCGACTATTGCCTTCGTGCAGGGCGCTGCGCTCGGCGGCGGGTGCGAACTGGCCTGCTACTGCGATATGGTGGTGGCCGCTGAAGGGGTCAGGTTCGGTCAGCCGGAGATCAAGGTCGGCGTGTTTCCGCCGGTTGCGGCGGCTGTCTTTCCTTGCCACGTGCATCTGAAGCAGGTGTATGAACTGCTCCTGACCGGCGATGTCATCAAGGCTGAACAGGCGATGGAGATCGGGCTGGTCAACCGGGTACTGCCGCGAGAAAACTTTGCGGCAGACTGCGAAGCCTGGCTGGCTCGTTTGACAACCAACTCAGCCGCTATCCTTCGCCTGACCAAGAAGGCGATCCGGGCCGGGTTGAACAAACCGTTCAAAGACGCTCTGTCGGTCGCCGAACAGATTTACCTGCGCGAGATGATGTCCACCAGGGACGCGCATGAGGGCCTTGCCGCCTTCATGGAAAAACGCGCCCCCAAGTGGGAGGACGGGTAAGGGATGGACCTTATGTCCTTCCCTGCCATACCAGGCACGGTCGAGGTTCGAAGTCTAAGCAACGGTTAATCTGGTAAGTTTGCCATGTCGGACTTGAGGGCTTGTTGAAAAACTCTGCTTGTGTTGTGCAGGGTCCTGAGCACGCTGAAATTCTGTTTGAAACCCGGCATCTTTGGCAAGTTGTTATGTTTGCTGCTCTGACCTTACCCGTAACAACTCCAACTGTGAGAGAACTGCTGTGACCGCATGCTCGACGCGCAGGGTCCATCGCCCGAGACTGAACCTTTTGAACCCGATGGCTTCCATCAGGTCAACCTCAAACGGCACCCATCCCCCCTCAGGGCCTATTGCAATCAGCAGGGATGTATCTTTGTCAATCGGTTTCGGACATACTTCGAATAAAGTTTTACCTGCTTCCATATCAGGGAGCAATCGGAGTATTCTCTCACCGGATGAATCCGTGTACAGCTCAGAGAGAGTATCCTCAAAGAACTGCCTGAATTTGTTATGGATCGTCACCTCAGGCAACCGGGTCAGCTTCCCCTGGCTCAACCCTTCAAGCAGGTACGGAAGATAGTTGCCCGATTCCAGCAACGGTGAGTGAAAATAACTTTTTTCGACCCGACTGGCGCGAACCAGATAAAGCGCCCGTACTCCCATCATCGCGGCGGTCGACAGTACTTTCTTAACAGTTTGCGGCCGCGGCAAAGCGCATATTATGTCGATCGGAGGAGCAGGTGATTTGATTACCTTTAATTCATCAGCCCGGATAACGACACCGTGTTCATCACAGCTTTCGATATGAGCCGTTCCCTGCGGTCCGTTAAGCAACCCTGCTTCGAGCGAGTCTCCGGCATTAAGTTTGAGCACCGACCTGATATGCTCGGCCCGATGATCGGACAGTCGATACAGATGATCACCAGCGCTGTCTTCAGTTGTAAGTATGATCAGATTCATCGTTCCGATAAAAGACGCTCGCCGCCGGAACCGCCCTCGGTGTGATCATCGGCATGGAGTCTGTGCTCGACAACCTTTGTAAGAGTGATAAATACCGCGGCTACAATCGGGCCTAATACCAGCCCAAGCAGGCCGAACAGTGAGATCCCTCCCATAATGCTGAAGAACAGCAAAAGCGGATGCATCTCGGTACGCCCGGAGATCAACCAGGGACGGATAACGTTGTCGGTCTGACTGATAACCAGGCTTCCGACAGCGATAACGATTATCCCTTTGATGTAAGAACCGCCCACGATCAGAATGATACCGGCCGGAACATAAACAATGAACGCACCGACAAACGGAATGATCGCCAGAAAAGCCATGATCGCTCCCCAGAAAGCCGGTGATGTTATCCCCACCGAGGCGAAAAGTATTCCCCCCAGCACACCCTGCGACAAAGCCACCACCACGCCGCCGTACATTGTGGCTTGAATAATATCGCGCAGTTGTACAAAAGTAGTTTCGACCCGTTTGGAAGCCAACGGTGTCAGGCGTTTGATCTTTTGCACCAGCCTCTCACCATCAGTGAAAAAGTAGTACATGGTGAAAATCATCAGCACAAAGTAAAACACCGCTTTGGTGGCATTGGCTACCAGCCAACTGGTTTGATTTATAAGCACCCCGCTGACTGAGTTGATAGCGTCGCGAGCCATCTGATCGAGGTTGACCTGGGACATGTCGTAATAATTGGACATTTTATCACGCAAACTATCCATCCAGGGCAGATTGAACGAAAGCATATTGTCCAACTGCCCGGACTGGTACATCTCATTCACCCGGGCTACCGCCGCCACTGCTTCACCGACTACCGCCACGAAAAGATAGGTCAGCGGTCCTATTATCAGCAGCACGATCATCAGGCACATAATCAGCGAACTGAGACCGCGTGACTTCACACGTGACCGAACCCACTCATACATCGGATAGAACAGAATGGCGAACACGGCTGCCCAGCAGATCGGTACGAAGAACGGAATGATAATGCGGTAGAACAGGTAGAAGAACACCGTTGCTACCAGGAAGAACACTGCTATCGATAAGTACTCGCGCGTCATTTCAGTTACCTTGTGAGCCTTTCAACCTCAACCTACCCAGAGGATTCGTCTCAATCAAACAAAATAATTGGTAATCCAATGAACAGGATAAACATACGGATTTGTCACCCTCTGCAGGCGATATTCTCAATGGATAGTTTGACAGAACAATCCCAGCAGTTGTCGAGACACCGTAAGTATAATAGTTTAACGGACTTACAGCAACTCATGCAGCTTCCATTCAATTATCCGGGTTATTCCCGCGGCAATTTGACCGGGACGGGCCTGTTTAGCTGAACGTGGATAGGAGGGCAGTTTTTATACAGTATGTCGGGAAATCTAAGCGGTTGGCGCTAAAGGATTTTGCTTTATAGCCGATGAAAACTTCAAGTAACGAATGATAAGAACGCGATCGAAAATCCAGCCATGATTTTTGAACGCATACGTTAACCGTTCAAACAAGGAGTAGAGTATGGCTATGCGGAAACGCACACACACCTCGCGACGTTCGACCACTCGTCGCAGCATGGGCCGTAAGGTTGCCCGTCCGTGGACGCGTGAAGAAATTGCGTTCATGCGCAAATTCTATCGCAACTACGAGACGACCTGGATCGCTCGTCAGCTGGGTCGCACAGTGTACTCTGTCCGCTACAAAGCGGTCGACCTCAACATCAAGAAGTCCAACCCCTCCGTCTGGAGAGGTAACCGTGGCGCCGCTAACGCCTTCCGTAAACCGACTTCCCGTTCCAACTGGAAGCCGGCTCGTCGTAAGGTCGCCAAGCGTCGTACCACCCGGACAAGGAGCTGGCGCGCCAGTTCCCGGCGCAAGCCCGCTCGCAAGAGCAAAGCTCGCCGCACCGTTCGTCGCAGAAAGTAAGGTCTCGACGAATAAAATAGGATTAGACTTCTATTCGATTTGAACCTGTCTCTGTTGGGAGACAGGTTCTTTTTTTAATCAAAAGAAGGTTGGCTTGAAGTAATATGACCGGAAGGACAGTTGTTGTCAGAACCGGTCCTCAGCGAATGAAAAAGCCGTGAGGACGGCAACGACCTCACGGCTCATAAACAGACAATGGGTAAAACGAGGTTTCTTATCGACGCGCGAACCAGGATGCCCGGGCGATCGCAATTTGACTGTCGTCCTTGATCTTCAGGAAGTTCTTGAGCCTCTGGTCATAATTCAATTTCAGTTCAACGCCCACCAGCACGCCCACGTCGGCTGAGACCAGAGCGCCGTTAACCTCCATCCTCCCGCCTGTTTTGGAGCGTTTACGGGAGAGAGTGAAGGTCGAGTTGTTCGTGTACAACTGGCCGTCGATTTTGAACGGATCACCGGGCGCTCGCTGGTTTTCATCCGCAATCCAGAAAGTCTTGAGTTTTTCAGGAGAAATCCAGCCGCCGGATGAGGACAACGAGACAACTGTAGCGTTTGTCAGTTCGGGGGCTCCGGGAGGTAACATGGTCAGTATGCTGAGATCATAATTGGATGCGTGTTCTTTACCCAGCCAGCTCTGGGTGTCGGGATCCCAGTACGTGCCTTTTCCGGAGGCGTTTATCTTGTTGTAAATATATACGGGATCACCTTCATTCATGGTATAATACCTTGGCTTATATCCGGGTATGTATGAGGGGTTAGGCGCCAGTCCACCGCCGACGGTAGGAAGGAATTCCTGGGTTTTCGTCCACTCAGAACGGTTAAACAAGGTCATCTCCGACTGGGCAAAGGAGAACTCTTCGTTGGATGTAAGATTCCCCGGATCCATAGAGGCAGGACTCAAATCGGTTAAGCTCTGTTTCTTTAATGTCAGGTAATCACCGACCATGATATTCTTTCCGGCGGCGATGGAAAAGAGATTGCGGGTACCATCGGCCGCCTTACCGAAAGTCCGGTTACCGTTGGCATCGGTTCCATCGGCATAAGTTATATCGCCGGTCACGTAAACATTGCCCTTGGCGAATATCTGACCGGTGCCTTTGACCACGCCTTGAATAATAACATCTCCATTGACGGCAATATCATCGGTAATGACAATCGGGTCGTCCGGAGTTCCGATAAGAATCAGGTTTCCATCGTGAGAACCTGTAATACTGGATCGGTTTCCGCTATTGGGAGGTCCGGATTGATTGTAGTTTCCGCTGACCGCGTATATCAATCCGCCGCTGATGCCACCGGACGCATTATCAGCAACCTGTTGGAATTCAGCATCGTCAACCTGTTTGTTACCGTTGTCGTCGGGAAAAGGCGGCGGGAACTTTGTCGGCAATTCACCATCCGTCATCTGTGCGTCATCGGTAGGATAGTTCATATAAAGGTTGCCGTACTGAGGAAGAGGATCCCCGGTAGTATTGGTCAACGGTACCGTATTCATCGGTTCCTGAATTTTCCCGGTTGTGTCGAAAACCCAGCCTTCCAGTCCGCCGCCGGTAGGTGAAAGGTTCGTAATGGGATTACCTTTTTTATCAGTCACAATGCCTCGAGTATACACAGTTCCCGCGACATAAGAGTCGGCGGAAGTAGTACGGATCAACATCGATTCCAGCGCCGCGACTTTGACCCGATCAAACGTCCCAGTTTTGGATGTGTCGGTGTTGAACACGCGGTCGACATTATCGATCCGGGCATGACACATGATACAGTTCACGTTGTTGGCCAGAATAGCGAACTCAAACCCCTTGAAGGCTTCACCTTCAACTTTAAGAACAGCCGCAATCTCCTGATGAGAGTTGTCGTCGGCGGAACCGTACGATGTCACATCGAGTTCGGTGACACCGGCACCGTCCAGCCGTTCCACCACTACCGAATCAATAAATTGACCGGTGCCGACATCCGTCGCGACCACGAGCTTGGCCGAGGCGCTGTCGATAAGTCCAAGTCCGTCAAGATAAGCTGTGTAGGTGGCCCTGTTGCCTATTTTGCCGGACTCTTTGTATGGATTTGTGGAGGCGTAGCTGACATAGTCGTTCCACAATATGGACTGGGCCAGGGCCAGACCTGCTTCAGCGGCATAGAATGCCTTGGTCGCCCGGTTGGAGTTTCCCGATATTTCCATATCGTCAACCGATATAGAGTGCATCTGAATACCGATCAGGGTCATCATTAGCAGCACCATGACCGCGATAAGTACCGCTGACCCCCGCTGGTTGCGTAATTTACAAAAGAGCATATCCTTATCCTTTCTCTATCACATTGAGTTCCGCAGGTATATTTCCGAAGACAGGGTGCGGCGTCGCCGACCGTCACGATTGAGATCGGTTTGCACAATGTCTGTTTCGTTGCTCTGGGCCGATACGACAACACTGAGGATACGGGCTGTATCATTCGGAGTCAGCGTCGTAACGGTATCGTTGGTGGTCAGGTAGAACTGAATATCGAACTGATAGATATTATCGGCATATATTTCAGGAGTACCGCCGTTGCGCTGTCTCATCAGCACCGGATGGGTAGTGTCCGAGTTGTCGACAAAGAACCGCATTTGTTCAAGAGCAAGGATGCGGTCCCCCGGCGCCGGATCGTACATCAGGACCTGCCCCTTGTGGTAAATCTGTTCCCAGCCGGACCCGTTGTTGGTAGAGATTTTAGTAACAGTAAACCATTCCCCGGTATTCTGAGCTTCGTACCAGAGATACACTGTCTGCCCAACTGTAAACTGACTCAGGTCGCTGCCTTTTTCAACGTGGATAGGTGATGCCTGCTGTTTCTGAGTATGATCACCAACCCTGACATTACCACCCTCTATCACATATTGGATAGTCAGAGTGTCAGGGTTTGTGTTTGTTGACTGGATCGCCTGCATACCATTGGGCAAAAAGGCTCCGGCATTAACAGCGCTGGCCGCGATCTCATCCAGGCTGGAACGCACGTTTTGCTGCATATCGGACACTGACTGCTGCACAAGCAAATGGTTGTGCTCGGTGGCGTAAAACTTCAAAATCGCCGTTGTTATCACCCCGGTAAGCAACATAGCAATCAACGCTTCCAACAGAGTAAATCCCGCATTTTTGTATAATGATCTCATGATCGTTTCCTCAGCTATTGCGAAATGGGCTTAAATGTAGACATTTCGACCTGTCGGATCTTATTTTCATCATCCACCCAGCTCAATAGAACATGAAGTCTGAGAACTCCCGACGGCACCAGGGCGTTGGTGGAATTGTCTTCAACTATGCTCGACATGGTGTACCGGCCGTTGACTGAGTCCACAGTAACCATATAAGGAAGGAGACCATAATCATCCATTTCCATGAGGGTCTCGATCTCTCCCTGGGCGAGCGCATTGGCCTCACTGAGGTTATTCGAGTAGCTGTTACCCGTCATGGATATGGCCAGTAACGGAGCCAGCCCCAGAACACCGATCGCAAAGATTATCATTGCCACCAGCACTTCAAGAAGTGTTATTCCTGATTCATCACGCCATTTGACAGCAATCATATATCAAACCTCTCTTTACTTCCTTTCATCAGCATAACCACTTTATGTCATACCTGTAGCACACCCAATGCCGGGCAGTTCCACGGGATTGGCCCGGCATCGTAAGCTGTTTCTCTATAGCTGCTTATGCACTTATTTGAGTGGCAGCTCCGCGATACATTCTCACTTCAGCGAGGTAAAACTGAACCAAAAAGAAACGAATCTATGGGGAATTTCCGACATCTGTAGAACGATACCAACCTCTGTTCAGAAGTTGCACACACTACTCTCATTCTGAGGTAAACAGGCGGTATTGCGGGATTACAGCCACCGTGGAAAGCAAGCTCTCTGTTTGTTCGTCAATAATATAATCCGGATTTTCGAGGCCTTGGTTTGTTATTCGATCTCCGGGTTATTTTTTTCCCCCTGACGCGTCGATCCTTTCGTATATTTTCAGAAAACCAGGGAAGCCGTATGCCGATTGTAAAGAGCGACAAAATCGAACTCAAACCGATCCTGACGGACCATGTCAAAGATGTCTCCAAAGCAGACACGATAGGACCTTCCGAGGGCTGGCCGAATCATACCATGCGTCTGTTTCGGATCTCTCCCGGCGGACATACTCCACTTCACCGGCACGACTGGGAGCATGTCAATTTCAT
>JAJRTA010000102.1 GCA_024278515.1 Candidatus Zixiibacteriota bacterium | reverse complement strand
TATGTGAATCTCAGTCGGCGGTCATGAGAAACAGCGGTTTCATCTCGAAACTCTGGTATTTAGGACGGAGACGGTCGACGTGGTAATATTTATCAACATCAACTATTTTCTTTGAACTGGTCACCACATCGACCGGAACATCATCATAGCGGCCATTCTGAAGCACCACTAACCGCCCATGAATCCCTTTCAGAATAAGATCGAGCGCGAGGTTGCCGTAGGCCATCGGGACAACAGAATCTATCGCGTCCGGGTCGCCGCCACGGACGAGATAGCCCAGCTTTTGATTGATGACATTTATTGCTTTACCGTTATTGTAGGAAGGGGAAATCTCTTTGAGTTTGGCAGAAACCAGATCGCCGATCCCGCCCAGCTTGGCATGTCCGAAGGCGTCTTTTTCCATATCCTGAAACACCATCTCACCCCCCTCGAACATGGCGCCTTCGGATACGAGAACAACCGAGTACATGCTTGGATTATCGAATCGATCCCGAGCCAGTAGTTCGGCAAGCCGGCTGATATCGAACTTATGTTCTGGGATCACGCACCGGTTGGCCGCTCCGGCCATGGTCGGTAACATCGCGGTGAACCCGGCATAACGGCCGAATACTTCTACGACAAGAAATCGCTCGTGCGACCCGGCAGTGGTGCGCAGAGAGTTGGTCATGCGAATGGTGCGAGTCACACAGGTAGAGAACCCGATACAGTAATCGGTCCCGGGAACATCGTTGTCCATTGTCTTCGGAATCGCTACAACCTTGACGCCTTCTTTGTAAAGACGTACGGCATAGGACAGAGTATCATCACCGCCAATTGGAATAAGGTAGTCGATACCGAGGAAATCGAGATTGGCCAGCACTTCGCTGGTAAGGTCGTTGAGGTCTTCATGGTATTTTTCGCGCAGATGTTCAGGGACTCTGTCTTTGGCCACCCGGCCCGGATGAGTGCGGGATGTATGCAGGAAGGTTCCTCCGGTTCGTCCGGCCCGGTTGACAATCTCCTCGGTAAGAACCTGGTAGTGCGGATTGTTGTCGGCCTGCGGGTCACGAATTATTTCCATGATACCCGACCAGCCGCGTTTAAGCCCGATAACTTTATAGCCCTCGCGCAGGGCCCGGATCGTTACCGCCCTGATGGCCGGGTTGAGACCGGGGACATCGCCGCCGCCGGTAAGAATCCCGATTACACCTTTTTCGTCTTTCCCTGACATATACTCAACTCCTTGTTCGTTCCATTACCCAAACTAAGTCCAAAACGGTTTTCCCCCTATATTTAACAATTATCGTTCGAATTGGCAAATACTGCAATTAGTGACAATCAATGTCCGGTCTGAGCATTACTGCGGAATTGATTTATCATCGTGTAAACCATCTGTCCGGGAAAAAAGTGAAGGATGTGACCGGAACATACCCTCAAAGCTGGGAGACAGGGATTCGAACCCCGATTACACGGTCCAGAGCCGCGTGCCCTACCATTGGACGATCTCCCAGTTCAGTCATCTTTATCGGCAGCTTTCAGCCCGACTGAACAGGACCTGAAAGCATCGGCCCGAATATACAATTTCGGTTTTCTTTGTCAACAGGCAAAAAACTTTGGACTTTCCCCGGATTGGCGAAGGTTTATTGCTGTTGTGGTTGGTTGAAGCCGGAACCCGCAAGGGGTTCCGATCTGCGAAACTACCTGTAATCCTGTAATGATACCAGCAGTATTCTCATTGTCGTCATTCCGGGCCCCGACCCGGAATCCAGGTACATTTGTTTTACGGATGCTGAATCAGGTTTAGCATGACACGAAATAGTACCGGATGCCGGATCAGGTCAGGCATGACGATGTTTTATGAAAGGTTTTATCCGGAGTAATGCACCACTAATGCGTCGCCGGATACTTCAACAGTGGCCCTTTTCGCGCTGATCCGGTTGCGCAGACTGCGAGAATCGCCGCGTCGGATACGCAGACTATCCGCCGGGAACTCCATGCCCCGGCAGGTTAGTTTGACCGTCACCGAAATCGGAATAACTGAAACCGTGTCACCAACGCAATCGACAAAAGTCAGACGACCATCATGCAGCCATGTGGCGCGGAAGTCACGGCCTGTTATGCTGATTTCGATTTTATTCCCTGATCCGCGTGAACGGCTGTATCGTCCGAGCAACATCAGGTTGCCGAGGAAATGATCTATCTGTCCGATATGTGGATCGACTATTTCGATTTTCCCGGCGCCATGTTTTACAGCGTGCTCAATAGCCAGATGGAGATCGGTTTTATCTTTGGCCTTGGGAAAACGGATAAGCTCGGCCTTTTCACGAATCCGGCGTGGAATTGATCCGATACTGTCGAAATCGCCTATGACGAAATCCGGCATCAGGCCGCTGTTGATAAAAAAACGGCAGCCACCATCCACTGCGACAGGTTTTGCCCCCTTACACAGTTTTCGATAATTTTCGATTTCGTTCTTGCAGTATCGCCCCGACAGGAAAAGAACCCAGCGTGTCATTACAACCCGTGTGTCAGGTCGGCCAGTCCGGATCGATTGTCCGAGTTGAAGAAAGCCGACCCCATCACAAGAATATCCGCCCCGGCCCGGGCCACTTCAGCGGCATTGTCGGGTCCGATACCACCATCGACCATGATCTCGGTTTTGAGGCTGTGTTTATCGATATACTCTCGCGCCGCGCGAACAGTGTCAAGTGTGGAAGAGATAAAGCTCTGACCGCCAAACCCGGGAAAAACCGACATCACCAGCAAAAGATCGAATTTGTGCAGATACGGCAGGACCTGCTCAGGTGTGGCATCCGGATTGAGCGAAATACCCGCCTGTAGTCCCAGCTTGTGAATCCGCTCGGCCAGAGGTGACGGGTCCTCCGGGTGTGCCTCGATATGAAAAGTTATCGCGTCGGCGCCTGCTTCAGCGAACGATTCAAAGTATTTCTCCGGTTCGGAAAGCATCAGGTGAACATCGAGATACATACCGGTCAGTTTGTTGATGGTTTTGACAATGCCCGGCCCGAACGAGATATTGGGCACGAAATGCCCGTCCATGATATCGAGATGCAACAGGTCGGCGCCGGATTGTTCGGCGGACCTGATTTCATCGGCCAGATGCGAGAAGTCCGCTCCGAGTACCGAGGGGGCAAGTTTTACCATGCGGCCAAGGTCGTAATTTTACTTTTAACTGGCAACGAAAATCATGCGAGCAGGAAAAGCACGACAGAATCGAGACCAGCCTGATACAGGATGTTCTGCCACTTCCGGGGAAGACTACACGCCCAGTTTGGCCAGTGTCTTTGGAATATCGGAAAAGGTTTTGCACGGATGCGCACCGGCTTCGGCCAGAGCATCGAGTTTATCCTGAGCCGTTCCCATTTTTCCTTCGACGATCGCTCCGGCATGACCCATCCGTTTACCGGGCGGGGCATAAACGCCGCCGATCATGGCCAGCACCGGGGTCTTCATCTGTCTGATCGCGTCGGTGGCTCGTTCTTCGTATACACCGCCGATCTCACCGCACATTACGACTGCTTTGGTGGCGTCGTCTTCCTCGAACTTGAGCAGTATTTCATCAAAGGTCGATCCCAACACCGGATCGCCGCCGAGACCGACACAGGTGGTCTCCCCGTAGCCGGATTGCGTGAGTGTGTCGGCCACGTAGTAAGTAATCGATCCGGACCGTGACACGGTTCCTACCCGTCCCGGTTTGAAAGCGATATCCGGCATGATGCCGAGGTTGGCCTGACCGGGGGAGATGATCCCCGCCGTGTTGCCGCCGATAATTGTCGCGCCGTGCGCTACAGCTTCGCGGCGGACATGAAGCATGTCATGGATGGGGATATGTTCCGGCACCACGACCAGGAACCTGATCCCGGCCCGGACCGCTTCGATCGCCGCTTCCTTGACAAAGCGAGCCGGCAGGAAAATTACCGAAACATCGGCCCCGGTGTTTTCGACACACTCCGCTACAGTATCGAACACCGGTTTGCCGTGAACCTCCTGGCCGCCTTTACCCGGAGTGGAACCACCCACGATATTAGTACCGTAGGCGAGCATCCGCTCCGTATGAAACTTGCCGGCCCCGCCGGTGATTCCCTGCACCATTACTTTACTGTTTTTGTCAACGAGGATAGCCATCAGTTTCCCCCTTCCTGTTTAGCCAGTTCCACCGCCCGTTTTGATATTTCCTCGATCGGTGTCTCGATTCCATGCGCTTCGATATTTTTGAACAGTTCAGGGTCTTTCTGTTTGGCTTCCTCGAAGATACGCACTCCCTCCTGCCACATGTTACCGGTCATGCGCATCACCATCGACTTGGAAAGGCCGTGGTCTTTCAGAAACATAATGACTCCCCTGGCGAAATCATCACACCGGCTGATCCCACCGAATCGGGCTCCGAAGATAGCTTTGACGTTCGGGTTCTCATCCAGCAGGACGAGCATTTTGGCGATTCGTTCCGGCGACGGACCGCCCCCGGAGTCCATGAAATTGGCCGGTTTGCCACCGTAGTAATGGATGAAATCGTTGCCCATGATTCCAAACCCGGCCCCGCCGGGAAACATGCCGATATCGCCGTCGAGATCAAGATAGGGGATACCCCATTCAGCCGCCTGTTGTTCGCGCGGGGTCATCTCGCCTTCTTCGTGCCGTTTCTCGATACCCATATCGGCCAGGTCGGGGTGGCGAAAAACAGCGTCATCATCCAGAGAGACACGGGCATCGGCGGCTATCAGTCGGTCGTCGGCAGTCAACACCAGCGGGTTGATCTCGACCAGTTTCGCGTCATACTTGCGAAACAGATTGTACAGGTTGACGATTATCGCCGCCCCTTCCTTGAGCAGAGGAGAAGGGATACCTGTCTTCTTGGCGATAGTGAGAGCATCAAAAGAGAAGAGTTCTTCTTCTATGCTTAAAGACTTCCTGACAATTTTCTCGGGATTGTCGGCGGCGGTTTCTTCGATATCCACGCCGCCTTCTCCGGAAGCGATCACGACAATCTTGTAATTGGCGCGGTCGAGGGTAACGCCGATATAGTATTCCTTTTTAATATCGAGTCGGGGTTCAAGCAACACCGATTCGACAGGGAACCCTTTGATTGTGAGTCCGAAACAGATTTCGGCGTTGGTGCGGGCTTCATTGGCTCCTTCGGCGGTTTTGATACCTCCGGCCTTACCGCGTCCGCCGGTCAGAACCTGCGACTTGATAACCACCGGGTAGCGCAGGCCGCTTACGATTCTGTAAACCTCGTCGGGTGATTTGGCCAGATGTCTCTCGCCTACCGGGATTTTGAATTTCTCAAAAAGCTGTTTGCCTTCGAATTCGTACAGACGCATACCGCGATCCTTCCGTTATCAACATTCTCTCTGCGGCTCTGCCGCCCTGTGAGTCGGCAGGCAATTTAGGGTTTTGGGCTATGTTGTCAATACGAATCGACAGAAGAAACGCCGCGAGAATCTATGTGAACCTCCCCCGAATTATTGACACATTATGGTCGTGTATGAACGGGGGACGCAGTGTATGATTTTCCCCCTTTTGAGACAGTTTTAGGGGGTGTGTTGGTGATTTGCGAAGGGAAAATACATCCCCGCCTTCGGTGACCCCTCTCAAGAAGGGATAGAATAACTACTGCACTTGTGCGTAGAAAAAAGTTCCGATATTATTGGAAACTACATTTGACATATCACTTGACGTTACGCTTACTCCTGCGTCTACTATGTGTGGGGAAGACACTAAGCACTGATATCGTTTCGGGAGCCGAAAAAGGACGCAGCGTGCCTCACACGCCTTTTAATGCGAAGGTCGGACTGTTACTATGGTATTTAGCAGCGCCTGAGGATTCACACTACACCTCACCCAGAGTCGGGACGATGGGTGAGCGCAATGACCGGACCGATCAGCACAGCTTCGACTTCAATCAGCATGAGGTGATAGCCGGTCGGAAAGAAGGTGGCTATGGCTTGATGATCAGAATATCAGAAGCTGTTAACTTTCATGCTGTAGGAAAAATAGAATGAGTATCAGGAAAACTATGCTTGTGATAGTGATAACGGCGCTGGTGCCGCAGGGTAGGATTGTGGCCGTATTCGGTTTAACTGATTAAAAGAGGAGGTAGAAGTAATCTATCTAAGAAAACTGTGCTGTCGGTGCGTCAGTCTGTTGCTTGTCCTTGGTTTACAGACCTCGTACGCATCGTGTGATATCCCAGGTTCGTCATTCAAAAAAATCAGGTTAAAACCTGTCTCTGAACTGACAACTGACGAACCTGTGCGTATGTTGGTGACTTTCATCCCGAAACCGCATTACGGTGACACACTCAGCTTTCAAGTGGTTGGCACCAACGGCTTAGTATCGGTCGGGCCGGACAAACAGACACTGTCGGCTAACGAGGACGGCAATTTCGTGACGGAGTTCCAAATCCGTATTCCTGACAATGATACATCCAGTTTGACGATTCAGGTTCTACCTGCATCTCCTTTTAGGGAGCAGAAGTGTTGGTTTGTCACTACTGAGGACACCGTTGAATACTGGAAGGGTAACCCACGTCAATTCAATGGCCCGTTTCGCAGTGATCCTCCGACCGGTCGGCGGGGTAGGATTATTCCTGGTGAGTTTCCGGATATGGACAGCATTTATGGCATTCCACCGGAGATGCTCCATCCCAGGTACAGGCTGGATTGCACACCGAAACAGCAGTTCCCGAGTTACACCGATGCGGAGATCGAGGCTGCAGTCCTGGAGAGAAGGCGTCAGGATATGCGTGAATTTGAAAAAAAAACTTACCGGAGCAGGCACTCAGTGGATCAAGATTGGCGACACCATGTGGACGTGACGTTACGGCGAGATGAAGTTCCGGGTGGCGGAACCGATCACCGATTTCGAAGTCACAATGCCCAATACGTGCCAAGCCGACGAACCTTAGTGAATATATGTTCGTTGGAGGTCCGGTTCCCCCCTGCTGGCCAGAAGCCAATATTGACGGCATCAGCTCAGGGTTTGATGGTTTGCCCGACACACCGGATGACATCGACATCTCCGATATGGTTTACCTTGCCCACTACATGTTTACCGGCTAATGAAGCATTTCAAGTGAATCCTGGTACTACAGGTGTGTCGGGCGGTTTCGCTGGTGAACCCACCTTTGCTCTAAATCCCGGGCAGGTTGAAACAGACCACTTTCGGTTCGGTCATCTCCTGCAGAGAGAATTTCAGTCCTTCACGCCCGAGTCCGGAATACTTCACACCTCCGAACGGCATCGAGTCCAGACGGTAGTCAGTCGAGTCATTGATCATAACACCGCCGCAGTCGAGTTCGTAGGCAGCTTTGAACGCGGTTTCAACATCACGAGTGAAAATAGCGGCCAGCAAACCGTAAGGCAGGGCGTTGGCCTGTGCAATGGCGCTGTCCAGGTCATCGATCGGGTAGAGGTTGACGGTCGGCCCGAAGACTTCCTCGCAGTGAACTTTGGCGTCTTCCGGGACATTCTCAAGAACCGTCGGTTCGACCAGCGCTCCGGTGCGGCCGCCGCCGGTGAGCAGACCGGCGCCTGAGGCGACAGCATCCTTTACCCATTGTTCGACCCGTCTGGCTTCAGTTTCAGTAATCATCGGACCCATCTGTGTGGACTCATCAAGTTTGTCGCCGATCTTGTATGTTTTCGTAAGGTCGACGAATTTCGTCCTGAACTCGTCGTAGATATCCTTGTGTACCAGTAATCGCTGCACGCCGATACAGTTTTGTCCGGCCGCCCAGAAAGCGCCGGAAACACACGACTCCACGGCCAGTTGCAGGTCGGCATCGTTCCAGACAATCACCGGTGAATCGGAGCCGAGTTCCATGCCGATTTTTTTGATACCGGCTTTGGAGGCGATCTGTTTTCCGGCCTCGACACCCCCGGTGAAAGAAATCATGCGCACCCGTTCATCGCTGACCAGCTGGTCGCCGATCTTTGATCCGTATCCGGTGATAACCTGAACCGCTTGAGGCGGCAGTCCGGCTTCTATCAGCACTTCAACCAGTTTGATTGCCGACAGCGGCGTAACAGTCGCCGGTTTGAGGATCACCGAGTTGCCTGCGGCTATGGCCGGGCCGAGTTTGTGCGCGACAAGGTTCAAAGGATCGTTGAACGGAGTAATGGCCAGAACGACACCGATAGGAAAACGGTAGTAATATCCGCGTCGTTTTTCTCCGCCGGGGAACGAATCCCACGGTATGGTTTCACCGAGGATGCGTTTGGCTTCCTCGGCCGAGCAGGTGATGGTATTAACACAACGGCTCGCTTCCTTGCGTGCTTCGACAATCGTCTTGGACCCCTCGCGGGCGATGATCCGGGCAAACTCTTC
>JAJRTA010000101.1 GCA_024278515.1 Candidatus Zixiibacteriota bacterium | reverse complement strand
GTGCCGCCGGGTCGGCCGCTCGGAAAAGGCAGGCTTTATGATTCCAATGGTCCGACGGTACAGTCGATGATCGGTCGCTTCTGTTCCTCGATTGACTGTCGGCCTCACACCGCGGATGACCTTGACCGACTAACCCGGGAGTTTCAGGTCGATTGTGATGTCGTTATCACTACCGGCGGCGTATCGGCAGGGGACAGGGATTTCGTCCCGGCGGCGGCCGGACAGGCCGGCTGGCGACAGGTCTTCCACAAAGTGGCCATCAAACCGGGCAAGCCGGTCTTTTGCGCGGTCAGGGACAACCGTCTCCTGCTCGGTCTGCCCGGCAATCCGCTGTCTGCGGCGGTGACCTGTGCGCTGTTTGTCATTCCGGCCCTGAAGAAAATGATGGGCCGATCGGATTACCTGCCGCATCTGAGCGAAGCGGATCTGGCAGGCGAGCCGATCAGATCCAGTCGTCCGGTGATCTGGCCGGGAACAATCCGGACCGGGGCCGGTCGCATGACCGCATCGATCGGAAGCAAAAGATCCTCGGCGGCCTTATCGGCTTTGCTACATTCCGACGGATTGATCTTCCAGAATCTGACCGATGAACTCAAATTGCCCCGAGTGCAGGTGTGCCCATGGCCCCGAATACTGACATAGCTGCGGGTACTGCATCGACCGTTGGGCCGATCGGCTCGACCTCTTCGTTGCCTGCAACCATCCGCGGAAATATCAGGGAGATGCGGTTCGGCCTGAGTGAGTTGTCGGGCGGTCTGGGTGATTTGGGGACATTCATCCCGATAGTCGCGGCGCTGTCGATTGTCAGCGGCATGGACATAGCGATGATTTTGATAATCGCCGGGCTGGCCAATATCGCCGCCGGTCTGCTGTTTGGTCTGCCGGTGCCGGTACAGCCGATGAAGGCGATAGCGGTGGTGGCTGTTGCCGATAAGCTTTTGCCGACTGAAATTGCCGCGGCCGGGTTGATCGCCGGTGCGGTCATGTTCGTGCTGGGGACCAGTCATCTGATCGAGCGAATGGAACAAGTAATTCCGAAGGCGGTAGTGCGGGGTATTCAGTTGGGTGTGGGTATCAAGCTGGTCTTGAAAGGATTCGATCTTGTCTCGGCCTTGCCCTTATTCGGCCTTAACAGTTTTGCCGTAGCCGGATCGTTGCTGTTGATATTGCTTGTCGAACGACGCATCCCTCGCTTTCCCACCGCCCTGGTCTATCTGATGACCGGGCTAGTAATTGTTTTCCTCGCCGGAAACTTTCCCTTGCACAGCTTGTCGCCTGGTCTTCCGGACTTTCGACTGGTGTTTCCTGATCCTTACGACTGGTGGCGCGGTTTGCTGTTCGGGGCGGTTCCGCAATTGCCTCTGACGATCCTGAACAGTGTGGTGGCGGTCTGTGCCCTTTCGGGTGATCTGTTTCCCGGTCGCAGGGTGCCGGTGCGGAAGATGTCGCTATCGGTCGGCGTGATGAACATGGTCGGATGTTGGTTTGGAGGGATGCCGATGTGTCACGGTTCGGGCGGTCTGGCGGGGCAATATCGCTTTGGGGCTCGCACCGGTGGTTCGGTAGTGGTACTGGGTTGTGCGAAGCTTTTGTTGGGACTGTTCTTTGGAGGAACGGCGGCGTTTCTTCTGGTCTCATTTCCTCATTCGGTACTGGGGGTGATGCTGATATTGGCCGGGATCGAGCTGGCCCGCCCGGCGCGGGATCAGCGGGCATTACGACCGTTTGTCATTATGACCCTGACCGCCGCCGGAATCGTCGTCGCAAATATCCTCGCAGGCTTTCTGATCGGTATTGTCTTATCATTACTCTGGGAACGGTGGAAACAACAGACATGAAGGCAAGGTTGCATTTACTCAAAGAGTTTAGCCGGTATCAAACGGCAACCCTCAGATTCATCCCCCTGGTGACATTTAATCTGAGGCAATTCGATCTTGTTCAACGCCAAGATTTGACTTGAAAACAGGGTCGGCTTGGAATATATTCATTCCGGATTGAATCTTTACGCCGGAGAGGTGGCCGAGAGGCTGAAGGCGGCGGATTGCTAATCCGTTATAGGGGTCATTCCTCTATCCAGGGTTCGAATCCCTGCCTCTCCGCTTTATTGGGCGGCCGTCCGACTTTTCAAGGCAGACCTCAAGAGTCCAAAACCAACTAACCCACTGATAGCTGAACCTGCCAGGATCCCTGTTTTCGCCTGCACCAGTAGTTCTCCCTCCAGACTGAGCGACGCTACAAACAGCGACATGGTAAAACCTATGCCCGCCAGACAGCCGCCACCTGCAACTGCTCTCCAATTCGTTCCCCCAGGCATAATTCCCAGGCCTGCCTTAACTACCAAAAGAAGACTGAGTGCGACTCCAAGAGGTTTACCGAGAAACAGGGCAAGGAAAACAGCGACGGAAATCGGTGATGACACGGCTTCAGCCGAAAACTGAACGCCTGCGTTTGCCAGGGCGAATGTCGGCATAATTAAGAAGGCCGCCCATGGGTGAATATCAGCTTCGAGCCGTTCAAGCGGTGATATTGATTCGCGGGTGGTGAAGGCGACTTCCTCGATAGTGTCTCTGAGTTTCACACTCTCGGATACAGACTCTTCACTGCTTACACTGTCCAGAGCCCGTTTCAAACCTCGCCCCAGCTTGTCACGTGAAACCAGCGGGAGGGCGGGAGTAAGCAGTCCTAAAACCACCCCTGAGACAGTGGGATGAACGCCGGACTTCAAGGTGCACAGCCAGACGAACGCCCCGATGGCAATGTAACCAAACACTGTACGCACACCGAGCCGGTTCATAGACACGATTGCCGCAATTCCCGCAATCGCGGCAACCGACCAGCCAATGCTGAGTTGGCTCGAGTAGAACACGGCGATAATTAATACTGCAATGATGTCATCCACTATGGCGAGAGTGAGCAGAAAGACCTTCAGGCCACGAGGAACTCGTTTCCCCAACAGCGCCAGGGCTCCCACGACAAACGCAATGTCTGTTGCCATCGGGACAGCCCAACCCTGCTGTCCCGGATTATCTCCCAGCAGCATCAGGTAAATCGCAGCCGGCACCGCTGCTCCTCCGATAGCGGCGACTGCGGGGGAAACAATCCGGCGGATATCGCGAAGTTCACCGGATACAATCTCTCTTTTAATCTCGAGGCCGACCAGGAAGAAAAAGACTGTCATCAGGCCGTCATTGACCCAGTACCAAAGCGGGTATGACAATCCCCACTTTTCAATTCCGATGCTCAGAGTAAAATTCCAGAACTCGGCGTACATTTCTCTGAGAGGAGAGTTAGCGAACGAAATTGCCACACCCGTAGCAAGCAGAAGGACGACCCCGCTTGCCGCTTCAATGTGCAAAAAGCGAATCAGCGGCCTGGTGAGCCGCTCGATGGGGCGAAGTGCCTTTTCCGTGGAGACCTTGTTCATACTTTGTCCGGCATCCTATTTAAGTTTGTGATTTACAGTGCTGATAGTTTCGGGCGTATCTGTTCCCCGGCGCGGCCAGATCAGAGAGGCTGCAACAGATCCTGAGATTATCAGCCCGATCACTCCCAGAGATACTCCAATAGGAATCATATAGAAATCCGACAGCATCATCTTGGCCCCGACAAAAACCAGAATAACAGAGAGTCCATAGTGAAGGTGGTGAAACAGTCGCATTACGCCGGCCAAAGAGAAATAGAGAGAACGCAACCCCAGAATAGCAAAGACATTTGCCGTGAACACTATAAACGGATCACTGGTCACGGCGAATATTGCCGGAATTGAATCAACTGCAAATATAATATCGCTCCATTCTACCAGCAAAAGGACCACAAACAGAGGCGTGGCCAGCCACTTTCCACCTTCCCGTACAAAGAAGTGTCTGCCCCGGTAATCGTTGGTGACCGCGACCATTTTCTGAAAAAGTCGCAGGACAGGATTTCGCTCGGGATGGATCTGCTTGTCTTTCGCCCAGGCCATCTTGATACCGGTAAAAACAAGAAAAGCGCCAAACAGGTAGATAATCGCATGAAACTTCGCTATCAACAAGGCGCCCAATGCGATAAAGATCGCTCGAAGAATCAAAGCTCCGACAATCCCCCAGAACAGGACTCGATGCTGGTACCGAGCGGGCACATTGAAATAGGAAAAGATCAAAAGAAACACAAACACATTATCGATACTGAGCGACTTTTCGATGAGATAACCGGCGAGATATTCCAGCGCCGCCGGGGTGCCCCGTCCGGGCGCTATTGTCTCATATCGATAATAGACAAAAGCCATAAAGGCAAATGACAGAACTATCCAGACGGATGTCCAAATGAGCGACTCGCGAACAGTAACGACATGATCACGCCGGTGGAAAACCCCGAGGTCTATCGCTAACATACCAAGCACAAATACAATGAACGCTCCATAAAGCAGGGCTTGATTCTGCAGGTACATTTCCACCGGTCAGGGGTCCTCTTTGTCAGGATGGTCTCGGATTTTCGAGGCTTGCGGAGTGATCTCTGTTAAACATACCTGCCGACTTGTCATGACCGGTGTCATAATCTGTACTGCTGCTTCCCCATTCAGCATGAACGGGCAGAAGCGATTCAGCGTTAAGCGTTATTTCAGTTTTTAACATACCCTCTTTCTAACATTCTTCTAACAAAACGATCCAGAAAAACAGATAACAAGTAGAAACTATCCATATAACAAAATTGACCTGAGATAACTGTCAAAAATCGAGTAAAGATGGTTTATCGAAAGACCCTTTATTCAGTGTGAAGATTCTTATACCGGGGCTGTTGACAGCTTCAGTCTGAACCGGTG
This sequence comes from Candidatus Zixiibacteriota bacterium, assembly GCA_024278515.1. Taxonomy (GTDB): domain Bacteria; phylum Zixibacteria; class MSB-5A5; order GN15; family FEB-12; genus JAJRTA01. The sequence continues at coordinate 2,238 of JAJRTA010000101.1, read as the reverse complement.
GTTTGGAAGTGTTCCGACTGTTCCGACATCTTTCCGTTTGGATGGCGGGGTCTTTTTATTATATTACCGTAAAACTACTTACGTCCGGAGAACCTGCCATGTCCATTGTTCCCATAGCTCGATGTTTTGCCTTAACCGTACTTTTGTTAACTGTGCACACCGCCGCCGGGCTGAGCCAATCCAACCCGCAATCCGAAGATCATGAGCTACTCGATCCGAGTGAGATTCACCGGTTTCTATCCGAAGGCAAGGCGCGTGTTCATGCCGACCGTGCTTTTATCGATCGTATTACACCCGATAAACGCGAGGTCAACACACAGACCAATTATGATGTAAAGGTTTATGATATCGCGATAAGGGTCAATGATACTATCGAGACGATTTTCGGTCATGTAACATTCAAGGCCGAGGCAACCGAGGACGGCGTGACCCAGGTACAGATCGACCTGCTGGACAACATGCCGATCGACTCGATTATTTCGCCGTCCGGAGCTCTGACTTACAGCAGGTTGAACAATGTTGTAACTGTTACTTTGGATCAGACATACAATACCGGCGAAAGTTTTCAGTTCACGGTCTATTACTGGGGCGAGCCGGTTCAGAGCAGTTCGAGTATCTTCAACGGCTTTGCCTGGCATATAAAAAATTCCGGAGAGTATTCTATCAGCACAGTATCCGAACCGTACGGCGCTCGCAGCTGGTGGCCGTGCAAAGACCGTATGGACGACAAGGCTGACACGTTCAATATCGCCATCACCGCCGACACCCGGTTCTATGTCGCCTCCAACGGCACTCTCGACTCGACAGTATTTACGCCCGGGCATGTAAACGTACATTACTTCACGATGAATCACCCGATGGCTTCGTATCTGTTCGCTATTGCCATCTCGGACTATGCGGTATGGTATGATGAATGGGTTTACAACAACTACCAGGATACCATGCCGCTGGTTCATGCGGTTGACCCTGAGTGGTTTGTCTATTCGCAGAGTCACTATAATATTACACCGACCGCATTGACGGTGCTTTCGGACAAGTACGGATTATACCCGTTCCGTGACATTAAGTACGGTCATGCCACTATGGAATGGTGGTCGGCGATGGAGCACCAGTCGATGAGCTGGATGTTCGGCAGCTACCCAACCGGCTGGGGATATTCCGAACCGGTGGTGGTGCACGAGCTGGCGCATCAGTGGTTCGGTGATTATATCACCTGCGAATCATGGTCCGATATCTGGCTCAACGAAGGCTGGGCTTCGTACTCCGAAGCTCTTTACTACCAGGTCCGGCTGGGGTGGAACTATTATCATGATTACATGGATAACATGGACTACGGGGCCGGAACATCAATTTACCGGGCTGACACAACCGATCCGTCCGTAGTGTTCAGCCTGATCGTATATGACAAAGGAGCCTGGGTTGTGCACATGTTGCGCGGTGTGCTGGGAGATTCTTTGTTCTTTGCGGCGCTGGAAGATTATTACAACTCGGAGTATGCCAACGGTGCGCTGACCACTCTCGAGTTCCGCGATCTGTGGGAGATATCCACCGGGATGGACCTTGACTGGTTCTTTGACCAGTGGATCTTCGGAGAGTATCGTCCCAACTATCATTATTCTACCTGGGTTGAAGCGGCCGATTCGGGCGGGTATGATCTTTTTCTCTCTGTTGATCAGGTTCATACCACCGACCCGCAGGTTTTCAGGATGCCGGTTGACTTTACCTTCGATGACGGGACCGGCGACCCGGACACTCTCACTCTTTGGGTGAATAATCGAACCAACACCTTCGTGGAACATTTCCCCGACTCTATTGTCGACGTAAAACTCGATCCCCGCGGCTGGGTGCTCAAGTATCAAAGCGAAGTACCGTGGAGGTTACATTTTGTGGTGATGACCGACCTTCCATCCGCCGGTCAGTATCTGCCATACGAAGCCCTTCTGGACACACGCGGCGGAACCGGCAATAACCTGTTCAGCATCACCGGGGGGGCCTTGCCTGCGGGGCTCAGCCTCGACTCCGTGACCGGCCTGATCTCAGGTGTGCCGACTGAAGCTGGCATGTTCACTTTCACGGCGTTTGTCGATGATCAGTTGAGCAATTACGAAGATGAAGAAACTTTTAATCTCGAAATTGTCGCAACGCCGATGATCCCGGGGGATATCGATCTAAGCGGTGAAGTCGATATATCGGATCTGATCTACTTTGTAGATTATAATTTCAGCGGCGGCCCCGCTC
>JAJRTA010000100.1 GCA_024278515.1 Candidatus Zixiibacteriota bacterium | reverse complement strand
CCCTTGATATCGCCGAGCGAATCGGAGCCGGTCTTTTGCATCAAAAATATATTTATATTGAATAACTCGATTGACGGCATCAGGCAGATATCTCCTTGTCGGGCCAGACTGATACCTTCTTCATCAACCCAGCTCTGACGCTGGTCCGGAGGCCGTCCGCGATAGGAGTTGATTATCAAGACCCCCTTGCCCTTGCGTTTTTGCACAACTTTCCTGAACTGCTCGATATCCGATGAAGCTATCGGACCGTCATCGGAAGCAGCCGTACTGAAAAGAACTCGGACCACCGTTTTGTCGTTGTTTTGCGCGACCCATACAGGTCCGTCATAGTCACCGGCCAGAGTTTTGAACGAAAAACCGAGCCTGGACAGTGCCGTCTCGACGGCTGTTTTCATTTCGTCACGAGTACGATGGAGCATACCAACCAACTTTTGGAGATCTTCCTGTTTGTGCTGAAGTCCGGCCAGTTGTTTTTTGAGGGTTATTATTTGAGCCTTGGCCTGGTCGATTTCTTTTTTATAAGGGCTCAGATAATTTATTTTTTTTTCATATTTGCTTGTCCACTTCGGACGCTCGGGATTAAGCCTGTGTCGGTGATATACCTCGGTAAAAATCTCCACAAGCGCTTTCGGCTCGTCAGCAACAGAAAACTTCGGAATCACGTAAACAAGGCCCGGCCATTCATTCGAGTTCAGACGTGAGACTATCGGATCTTTGAAATACGGTCCCCCGGTAGCGATAATCTCACGTCTTCCCTTGTCCATGATGTCCTGTGTTTGCACACAGTGAACCGCCGCCTTTGTAAAGCTCTTGCTCACCGGATCGTCAGGGACAATGTATCTGATCGATTTAAGGAGACAACTGCGGAATGTATATTTACCGAGTATTTCCTCGAGCCAGAAGAAGGCCGAAAGCACTGACTGCGTATAAGTGCCGCTTCCGGCTGAAGTTCGTTTCCTGAGTTTTATGTGTGAGTTTGGGATCTGTGATCGAATAACCACCACCCCGCCGCGCTCCAGCACACTCAGCAGACCGACCGATCCCTGTTTGACAGCCACTAAATACTTACCGAATTCACGTTCGTTGTACGCGAAATATTCCGCTTCGGAAAGATCTTTCAGGTTGTTCCGCAAACCGTGGGCGACCGCGAACTCAAGGGGGTCGATAAAGGCGATATGGCACTCGTTCAGATCTTCACCTGACAACAGATCGGCATGACGGCAGGACCCGGTCGTTTCGGACCAGTTAAGAAATCTGATATCGAGAGTTTGTACGTCGTTTGAGGAGGGATCGGATGCTTTCTTTGTCGCGGTTGCAGTCACTCTGTAGTCCTGTTCTATCTCTGGATGGGCTGGAACCGGGCACACGATTTCGCCGTCAGAAAACAAAACCCTCCCCGTGTCGCTATGGTCGGCACTACCATCTATGAGGTTATAATCGGTAGCTTGACCTGAACATTGAATCAAATCCGCAGAAATCTACTCTTGTATAATACAGAAGGAAAATATGAGCAGTACCGGCAACCTATTTCCCGTTGACAATCGGCCTTAACAGGTTATAATAAGTTCACAGAACCAACATTTCACCGACTTGAAAAAGAGTCCACATAAGTTTTACATCGAAGTTACCGGAGATATGTTCCCCGGCTGAGGAGTGTCATGAAAAAACTGTTCACTTTTATAATGACGGCTGTCGTACTCGCCGTAACCGCCTATTGGGTACTTTCAGAGCAAGAGGGGAAAGAAGCTGGTAACAGCTTCTACACTGATATTCTCCCCTATATTTGGAAAAACGACGGAAAAGTCCCCCGGCTGGAACAACGACCCAACGACTGGTTCTACGCCCAGCGCTCTCTCCCCTATCCTACTATCCCACCGGGTAAGAAACTGGCCGCTATCAAAGCGACACAACAGGCGCGTCAAAATGCCCTTGCCGCCGGTAAAGCCATCACCTGGGCAGAGGCCGGCCCGACCAACGTGGCCGGAAGAATCACCGATATTGCCGTCCATCCCGGTCAGCCGAACACTGTGTACGCAGGAGCCGCGGCGGGTGGTGTGTTCAAATCAACCAATGGGGGCGTAGACTGGGTCCCGATTTTCGACGATGTCGGCACACCGTCTATCGGCGCTATCGCTATCGACCCTACCGATGCCGGTATTATCTATGTCGGAACCGGTGAAGCCAACGCCGCCGCCGATACCTACGAAGGGACCGGTATCTACAAATCAATAGACTCCGGGCTGACATGGACCCATATCGGACTTGATTCGAGTTACCATATCGGACGTATAGTGGTTGACGCGCTGCGACCCGACACCCTGTTTGTAGCCGTGGCCGGGAAACATTTCGGCGCAACCAACCCGGAACGGGGGCTTTATCGCTCGCAGGACGGCGGCGCAACCTGGGAACAGGTCCTGTATGTGTCTGATTCAACAAGCTGTATCGACGTAGTATATGATCCTGTCAGCGGTACGGTCCTGGCCGCAATGTGGCAAAAAGTTCGTTATGTCGATATTTACAAGATTTACGGCGGTATCACCAGCGGGATTTACCGTTCCACCGACCACGGCGACAGTTGGACATTATTGAACAGCAGCAACGGTCTGCCTGATCCGATCGACAGTTGCGGTCGTATCGGGCTGACCCTCGATCCCAACAGCGGCACCTGCTACGCTTTGTATAACAACCTGAACAATTACGATATCCTGGGGTTATGGCGTTCCGATGACTACGGCCTCAACTGGACCCTGGTAGCCGATGCCGCGCTGTCCGGCAGTTACGGCGGGTTCGGCTGGTATTTCGGTCAGGTGCGGGTGGCTCCGGGGAATCCCAACACAGTCTATTCATTGGGCGTACAGCTTAATCGCAGCACCAACGGCGGGATCACCTGGACCGATATTACCGGGGCAGCTCATGTCGACTTTCATGCGATGTGGATCGATCCAAATGATCCTAACCACATCTACAGCGGCTGTGACGGTGGCGTCAACGTCAGTTTCGACGCCGGCAATAACTGGTCACCTCTTGAAAATATGCCAAACACGCAGTTTTACGCCATTTCCATTGATGCCTCCAATCCCCAGCGTCTCTACGGAGGCACCCAGGACAACGGCACCAACCGTACCCTTACCGGGGCCTTGAACGACTGGGACCATATCTTCGGAGGTGACGGCTTTTACACACTGATAGATCGCCGCAATTCCGATGTGATTTACTGCGAATACCAGTGGGGTAATATGTATAAATCCACCGATGGTGGTGCAACCTGGAATAACGCAATGAACGGTATCAACTACGGCGCTGATCGTCACAACTGGAACACTCCGATAGCTTTTGATCCCCGCAACCCGGATATTCTGTATTACGGATCCAATCGTCTCTGGAAAACCGAGAACGGCGCTCTCAACTGGAGTGCTGTAAGCGGTGATCTGACCGGCGGCCCGTATCCCGACAAGCCGAGTTACGGCACGATCACGACAATCGACGTATCCCGGGTAAATCCGCAGGTTGTGTGGATCGGGACCGATGACGGTAACGTACAGGTGACCAGCAACGGCGGCGGCATCTGGACCAATGTCACCGGAACACTGCCTACGCGCTGGGTGACGCGGGTCGTGGCTGATCACTTTGATGAACAAACCGCCTATGTCTGCATTTCCGGTTACCAGTGGTCCGAACCGATGGCTCATATCTACAAGACAACCGATCAGGGCGGATCATGGACCGCGGTAAGCGGCGACCTGCCTGATGTCCCGGTCAACGACCTGATAATCGACCCGCATATCCCGAACCGGTTGTATGCCGGTACCGATGTGGGTGTGTGAGCGACCGACAACGGCGGCGTCAACTGGTACCCGATCGACAACGGAGCGCCCATCGCCACCGTACACGATCTCGACTTTCATTTCGCCACCCGGAAACTGGTGGCCGGTACACATGGACGCTCGATGTTCAAAACAACAATCGATTGTTCCGGCATAACCGATACCGACGGTGACGGGATCATGGACGACTGCGACAACTGCCCGTCGACCTATAATCCGGACCAGGCCGATGAGGACGGTGACCTGATCGGTGATGTCTGCGACGACTGCACCGACTCCGACGGCGACGGTTTCGGGAATCCGGGGTATGCCGCCAACACCTGCCCGGACGACAATTGCCCTTACACTTACAATCCTGATCAAACCGATTCCGACGGCGACGGTATTGGTGACGCCTGTGACTATCGGACGCCGCAGTGGGATACTGTCACCAGTTGCGGAACTCAGCTTATTGTAGGCACCAACGGTAATTTCGGCAAACAGGG
>JAJRTA010000099.1 GCA_024278515.1 Candidatus Zixiibacteriota bacterium | reverse complement strand
TATAGGTGTTCGTTATTCGGCAAAGTTCAAGCGCGACGGGGTGTGGAGCATTGATCGAGGATATTCGGTGCTTGATGTTGCACACCGGCGGGGCCTATGCGCCAATTCCATGTAAGAATGGATCAAGCTCCACAGCAAGCTGAATTCCAATCAACAGGACGATGCTGAGCAGGCTTGCTGACATGCGCCGGTCCATGGAAAACGTGATCGGTAAGGAACTAGACGATCTCTTCTCAAAATACGGCAAGCCAAAAATCGTTGCGCTATTGATAAAGACCTGATCGCCAATATCAATGATAAGACCGCGGCCAGCCTGATAGAGCCGCCATGATAAATATCCGCAACCCTTCACAATTTCTATAATTAGACTTGATCACGAGAGGTCCGCTGTTGGAGACAACAACAGACCTCTCGATAGCTCGGCTTTTTCTTTAAACTAATATTTCGACTTGACCGAAATATAGGCCGAACGCGGCGCGCCGTAGGAAATATTGTCATCGTTGTGAGAAGCGATCCAATAGTCCTCGTTAAACAGGTTTTGCACGTTAAGCTGAGCGCTCCAATTCTCGTTCAAGTCGAAATAGACCGCACCGTCAACCCGGGTAAAACCTGGAACCTCAACTAAGTTTCCCGCTTCGGGGAACCAGCTCGACTGATGGAGGACACCCAGGCCAACGCCCCACATATCGGTTAGCTGGTATCTGTTCCAAAGCGAAAAGCTATGGCGCGGCGTCGCCTCCACCGAGTTGCCGACACGCGCAACATTTGTGCCTGCATCCTCGATGTTTGAATTTGTATTGGCGTAACCACCATATATCTGCCACTCGTCGGTAATATATCCGCTAAGACCAAGCTCCCCGCCCTTCGTGCGTGTCAAGCCCGTTGCCGCCGTCAAATCAGGACCTATGGTGACACGCTGGTTTTTCCGGTCGAGTTGGTATAGCGCGCCTGTAAAGAAAAGCCGCGGTGCGATCTCCCACTTGAATCCGACCTCGTAGTTTTCGAACTGCTCCGGCTCTAGGTCCGCGGCATCAACACGCAGGTTGTCGAACTGGTCGCCGGACTGCGGCAGGAAGGACATGGAATAGCTTGCATAAAGAGACAAGTCTGTTGTCGGCTTGATCACGGCTCCAACGCGCGGTGACCATTCCTCATCGATACGGCCAAGAACCGTGCCATCTAGACCGTTTCGGAATTCAAGATCAAATCGCTCAAACCTTATGCCGCCGATAAGTTCGAAGTAACGTGTGATCTCAACCTGGTTTTGAATGTAAAAGCTCGTTGATTGCAGATTGGTGAAGCGACGCCTCGAAGGTCTGTCGAAAAAGACAGGGTTAAAGACGGTCGGATTCGACACGGGTACATTTAACGTATTGATACCCGATAGCGGCGTATTAAAGCTTGCCAGATTACGAAATCTGGACGAGTCCTGGAACGCCACTTCAATCCCTGCCAATACCGTTTGGCGGACCTGCGGTCCCATATTAAATGAATACGAGAAATCGGTCTGGTTGATGAAGTTTTCCCGAAACATCGGATCTTGGTAGCCATCGAGTTCCACCAAGCCTGGCCCAGGCGCGCCCACGGCCGAGTTGGAAAAGACGTTCTGATAGAGTTTGTAGTAGTTTCCGTAAAATGTGTGATTCCGGATCTGTAAACCGAAATCAGTTTTATGCTCGATTGTCGCAGTCGCGACGTGGCTTTCAAACTCTGAAAAACTGACATCCGGCTGTCCAAAGTAGACTTCCCGTGGATACTCGAACGGAACGCCGTTGATGGAGGGACCACCGCGGTCGACGTTTTGGTTATGAACCTTGTATTCGTAGCTGAGATGAACCTTCGTATTGTCACCGAGCTTGAATGCCATCGTGGGGTTGATACCGTACCGTTCCAGCCAGGAAAAGTCGCGAAATGTAGCGGAGTCTTCGTACATGGCATTCAGGCGGACAGCAAAATCGCTGGTGATCGCTTGACCGACATCGGCGGTAAAACGCTTACGATCGTAACTGCCGAATTCGACCGTTCCTTCATAGATACTCCGGCCGTCGGCCTTCTTGGTCACCCGGTTTACAACCCCGCCACCACCACCGCGCCCGAAGATCATTGCGGCTGGACCTTTGAGTACCTCCATGGCCTCGGCATTGTAGAGATCTCGGAATGTTTGAATGTCGTCGCGAACGCCGTCGACAAAAAAGTCGGCAGTGGTTTCTTGTCCACGAATGGTGATATGATCGCGGTGCCCTTCGCCCTGTTGTACGGCAACACCTGGGACATATCTCAACGCACTCGCGACATCGTTGCTGCCCTGATCGTCAGTGAGTTCTTTGGTGATGATGGTGATCGATTGCGGTATGTCCTTAATTGGTGTGTTGGTTTTCGTGGCCGTCGACGTGCCGGTCGCAAGATAACCATCAATCCCACTTGTTCCCCGCCCCAGCGTATCGCCATCCCCCGGTGGTCCATCGAAAATACCGCCGCTCGCAAAAGCCGTCCCATCGCCCTCCTCCAGTTCAGCGAATTCTCCTGGTCCTGAAACTTGTGAGGGTGTCTGCTGGGCGACCGGCTGCTGACTTGGCTTGACGGTCTTCTTGGGTTTCTTCTTTTCTACTTGTGTCGGCGCTTCTTGCAACACTTCAATGGCGGGCAACTCTACGTCAACGGTTTCGTCCGCACCATCAGAGTCGACCTGCTGCTGCCCATTTACAACAGTTGGCACCGATGCAAGCAATACTGCTGCACCGGCGGCTGCCATCAATGAAGACAAGTCGGAAAAAACTCTCTTCGCATACATGATCAAAACTCCCTATGACCCGAATTGCGCCTAACCCCGTCGTGCACGGAAGAGCATGACAAATCCGTGATGCCGGTGATGTTG
>JAJRTA010000098.1 GCA_024278515.1 Candidatus Zixiibacteriota bacterium | reverse complement strand
TCACTTTCCAGACGGATCTGACCGTTATGACTGTCAACTATTGATTTCACTATAGGCAGGCCCAGACCGGACCCGGACGATTTGGTGGTAAAAAACGGTTCGAATATCCGGTCCAGATTTTCCGGTTCAATACCGCTCCCGTAATCCTTTACCGTTAACACCGCTTCCCGGTTATCTTCAGTTCGCAGGGTCAGGCTGACCGTCTGCCCGGGTTGCGATGCCTGAAGCGAGTTCAGGACCAGGTTCAGCGTCATCTGATGAAGCCTTTCCGGGTCACCGTCAACAAACACACCTTCCTGAATATCACATTCAAGGATAATATCGTTTTGATGAGCCTGCGTTGAAATCTGCCTGAAGCATGAATTAACAACTTCGGACATATCCATCCGCCTCAGACTTGTCTTTCGCGGTCGGGCAAAAGCGAGGAACTCGCCGACTGTCCCGTCGATTCTTCTCACCTCGTCGTGTAATATGGCCTTGAACTCCTCACGAGCCTGCTGCGATGTGCTGTCATCAGCAAGAATATCAGCGGCTCCCTTGATTGAGGACAGCGGGTTTTTGATCTCATGGGCTACACCGGCCGCGATTTGTCCGGCCAATGACAGTTTCTGTGATCTCTCGACCTGCAGCTCGGCCTCCTGTTGTTTGCTCCTGGCCAGAAACTCCCGATCTATAAGAGCCCCTGAAAGTATCGCGATGAAATAATAAAAGACTATTTCAACCAGCTCACTGGCATATTCATGTGGTTCGAGGTCCCGTCCGAGAATCAAAGGTATGATCAACACGGAAATAACCGTCGCCATGTACAACCCGCCGCGAAGCCCGAACCAGGATGCCGCCACCACGATCGGGATGTAACAAAAACGACCATGCACAGCATGAATCCAGTGAATATGGCCGAACAGGGGTTCAAGAATCCAGCCATAATGGATACCCAGCGTGAGGCCGGTTAAGCCTATCAGTACAATTATCTTAAAATGTTTTGTTTCAGGTATCCACAAGAGAGTGTCTCCTCAGACTCTTTGAATAATAATCTTCGCAATGTTCGTGCCAAAACAGTCTGTTGATACTACCGACGGATGCAACCCAAACCAAGACAATGACATCAATCAGATAAAACTTGACAAAAACATTATGCTGACAACAATAATATCGACTAATTGTTCAATAGTAAATAATATTATTCATTGCTGAAGAATATTATACAATTATCTCTGTCTCAAAATGACGCTAAGCACTATAACCTATAGCATATCAACGAATTACGCGTCTTGGCACAGGTTTTGATAAGACCATCACAGAAGTTATATCGGAGAACTTTATGATTAGGAATAGGCAAACTTTGAATATCAACCTCAGAACAAACTGGCGATACGCGGTAGTGACCTTTCTGCTCATCGCCGTTTCAGCAACAACATCATTTTCTGAATCTTCTGAAGCCGGTACGGATCGCAAAGTTTTCGACTCTTTAGCTGGGAGTTACGATAAAGGTATTGTTTTTAATCCGGCTGACGGCAACGGTACCCTTGAAGATTACCTGAAATATGCCGCGCTTCAGAGTCAGGCGCTTCGCCGGGCTTTTTATCAGTGGAAAGCGGCCATGGAGAAGACCGGCTACGCCGGCGCTCTGCCTGACCCAATGCTTTCTTTCGGATACTACATTGAGAATGTAGAGACGCGGGTGGGACCGCAGGAAAAACGTCTGGGCCTTAAACAGTCCTTCCCCTGGTTCGGCAGCCTTGACGCGAAGAAAGAGATGGCTGTGCAACAGGCCAATGCCGCTTACCGGATGTATCAGGCGGAAAAGCTGAAAGTATATTACTCGGTTAAAGCGGCGTACTACGACTACTATTACCTCGGCCGGGATATAGCCCTGACCGCGGAAAATATGGAACTTCTGAAGTTCTGGGAGTCGGTTGCCCGCGTCAAGTATCAGGTAGCCTTGAAGCAACATCCTGATGTAATAAAAGCACAGGTAGAGCTGGGCAAGCTTGAAGACCGGTTGCTGACGCTTAAGGATAAGATTGAACCCACAGTCGCGCGATTGCGAGCGATTTTGAACCTTCCTGACAGCGTGGACATTCCGGTGCCGTCTTCCCTTACTGTACGGGAGGTCAAACTTGATGCGGACTCGCTGCTGAGTGACGCGCTGATAAACAATCCCAACCTGGTTGCCATGACGCATATAATAGAACGGGAGCGATCAGGACTGCGCCTGGCCAAGAAGGCCTCACTTCCGAACTTCACGGTTGGCGTCGATTACGTTCAAACCGGCCCGGCGCTGGACCCCAACATGCCCGAAAGCGGTAAAGACCCCTGGATCGTCGGGGTCGGTATTAACCTCCCTCTCTGGTTCGGAAAGAACAACGCAAAAAAACGTGAAGCTGCCGCAAAGCTGTTATCGGCCGAGTACAATTACAGCGAGGCTCAGAACCAGATTGCGGCGTTGGTGGAGAGGCTGGTTTTCCAGTATTCCGATGCGGCGCGTAAGGCGAAGCTTTACCGCGACGGCCTGGTGCCCAAGGCGGAACAGGCGTTGAACGCCAGCTACACGGCCTATCAGGCTGGTGAAATGGATTTTCTGAATGTCCTCGACGCCCAGAGACAGTTGCTCGATTTCCAGTTACAAATGGAAAAAGCACTATCGGATCTGGCTACGCGACAGGCTGAAATTGAAATGATTGTCGGTAAAGAACTAATTATCCAATGAAGGATTCAAAAACCCTTAAGAAGGAGTCAGACGAAATGAAACTGACCAGACTGTTCACCATGATGCTTGCGATGTTGTTCATCGCTTCCTTCTCCGTCAATGCCGGAGAGACAACCAAAGAAGCTCCGAAAGACGCTCCGAAGGAGCTGAAAAACCAGACGAATTGTCCGGTTATGGGCGGCAAGATCGATTCTGCGATATACACCGACATACAGGGACAACGGGTCTATCATTGTTGTCCCATGTGTTCCAAAAAACTGAAAGCGGACCCCGACAAGTTTTTCAAGAAAGCTGCCGCCGACGGTATTCTGTTTGAAAACATTCAGGAGACCTGCCCGGTATCCGGCGAGAAACTCGAAGATAAGTCGGTGTACACGGATTATGAGGGCCGTCGAATCTATTTCTGTTGCAAGAAGTGTCGGGGAACGTTCAACGATGATCCTCAGAAGTTCCTTTCAAAGATGGACATGCCGGCCAAAGAGGAAAAAGAAGGCATGAAAATGAAGGGGAAGATGGACATGGAGCATCACGGACAAGAAGGACACGACCACTAACACCAAAGTGAAAGCCTGATGGAGAAAGCCATGATTGAAAAGAAAAACAACCGCAACCTCTTCAGCCGTTTTGCCCTCAGCGGCGTCCGAGGATTAGTCGGGTTAGTTGTTGTTGCTATCCTGGCTTTCTTCATCGGAGCGCTCTTTTTCGGCGGCGACGAGGAAACTGTCGGTACCAATGCCGAAGGGAACAATATCACCGCCGAAGCATCGAAAGAGCCGACTATCTGGACTTGTTCCATGCATCCCCAGATCAAACTGCCGAAACCCGGCAAGTGCCCGATCTGTTTTATGGATTTGATACCGCTCGAATCAGGTTTGGGTGATGAGGAGGGGCCACGACAACTCCGCCTTTCCGAGACAGCCAAACAGTTGGCTCAAATTCAAACAACACCTGTGACCCGTGCTTTCGCGGAAGCGGAGATACGCATGGTGGGCAGAATAGCTTATGATGAGACAAAGTTCTCTTACATAACTGCCTGGGTGCCGGGTCGACTGGACCGATTGTATGTGGATTTTACCGGAATAACCGTCAAGAAAGGGGACCACATGGTTTACATGTACTCTCCCGAACTGTTGGCGGCTCAGGAAGAACTGCGTCAGGCGTTGTCGGCAATCAAAGCGCTCGGACAATCAGCCGGTTCGGTGCTTAAGACAACCGCTCAGGCAACGGTAGACGCCGCCCGCGAAAAACTCCGTCTGTACGGTCTGGCGGAAGATCAGATCAGGGAGATTGAGACCAGCGGCGGGGTCTCCGATCATATCACCATCAACGCCCCGGTGGGCGGAGTTGTTTTGCACAAGGAAGCCCAGGAAGGGATGTATGTCAAGACCGGCACTCGCATCTACACGATTGCCGACCTGAGCAGATTGTGGGTGATATTCGAAGCTTATGAATCGGATCTCCCCTGGCTGCGTTACGGACAGAGAGTGACGTTTACCTCTCCCTCTTTCCCTGGTGAAACTTTCGAGGCGCTGGTCAGTTTTATCGATCCCTTTGTCGATCCGAAAACACGGACCGTGCAGGTAAGAACCATCGTCGACAACAAAGACGGGAAGCTGAAGCCGGACATGTTCGTGCGTGGCCTGGTGGTGGCGCGAGTTGACGGTAACGGGGATATAGTCGATGACTATCTGGCCGGAAAATGGATCTCACCGATGCACCCGGAAGTGGTCAAGGATCACCCCGGCACCTGCGATGTGTGCGGCATGGACCTGGTCAGGGCGGAGTCGCTCGGTTATACGGGTAAGGCTGTATCCGACAAGGACGCGCCGTTGCTCCTTCCCGCCAGTGCGCCGCTTATTACCGGCAAACGGGCGGTGGTATATGTGGAGATACCCAACGATGACGGTCCTTTATTCGAGGGTAGAGAAGTTGAACTGGGCCCGCGAGCCGGTGACTATTACGTCGTGAAATCCGGTCTGGAAGAAGGCGAACTGGTGGTTGTCAACGGCGCCTTCAAGCTCGACAGTGAACTTCAGATAAGAGCAAAACCGAGCATGATGTCACCCGAGGGAGGCGCGCCGCCGCCCGGACACAACCATGGCGACGGCAAAACCATGCCAAACATGCCCGGTATGACCGATATGAAAGCAGAAGCCGGCTCATCCGGACCAATAGCGGAAAAAGCAGAGGCGGTCGAGGCGTTGACACCGGTGTACACTGCTTATTTTGAACTGCAGATGGCGCTGGCCGGTGATGATCTTGAAAAAGCCAAAAGCTCCGGAGCCGGCATTCGTGAGAATATCAGCAAGGTCGATATGTCTCTGTTTTCCCGAGCCGGTCATGACCGCTGGATGCAACTGTCGAAACAGTTGACCGGTACTGCCGGCAAGGTTACAAAAGCGGGTAATATCGAAGATGCCCGGACGGCTTTTGCGGAACTTTCCAGTTCGATGATAGCGTTGCATGATTCTTTCGGTCATGCTGAAAACCGGGATTACTACCTGACCTTTTGTCCCATGGCAATGAACAACAAGGGAGCTTACTGGCTTCAGACGGTCGATACCGTTTACAACTCATTCTATGGAGAAGCTATGCTCCGTTGTGGTGAGATCAAGAAGCCCCTTTCTTCCGGATCGGTAAAGGGGGATCATTAAATGGCTGCCAATAATGTGAACCCCGAACAGACCAGACTGTCGCTTCTGGATCGAGTCATAAAGTACAGCCTTGAGAACAAGCTGGTCATTGGACTCCTGACGCTTACGTTTATCGCCTGGGGTATAATGAGTGCCCCGTTTGACTGGGACATCGGGGGACTGCCGCGAGACCCGGTGCCGGTGGACGCCATCCCCGACATCGGCGAAAACCAGCAAATCGTCTTTACCGAATGGATGGGTCGCTCGCCTCAGGACGTAGAGGACCAGATAACCTACCCCCTGACCGTATCGCTGTTGGGTATTCCGGGGGTGAAGACTATCAGAAGCTATTCATTTTTCGGCTTCTCATCGATCTATGTCATTTTCAAGGATGATGTCGAGTTCTACTGGTCCCGGTCACGGGTCCTTGAAAAACTCAACTCCCTTCCGCCCGGCACGGTCCCGGACGGCGTACAACCGGCTCTGGGGCCGGATGCGACAGCTTTGGGGCAGATCTTCTGGTACACACTGGAAGGCCGCGACCAGGACGGCAACCCGACCGGCGGCTGGGACGCCCACGAACTACGCTCAATTCAGGACTGGACAGTGCGATATGCTCTGCAGTCCGCCGACGGCGTGTCTGAAGTAGCGTCCATCGGTGGTTTTGTTCAGGAGTATCAGATCGATGTCAATCCGGAAGCCATGCGTGCTCACGGGGTCAAACTCACGGATGTTTTCAAAAGTGTGAAGATGTCCAATGTCGATGTGGGCGCGCGCACGATTGAGATAAATAAGGCTGAGTATGTAATACGAG
>JAJRTA010000005.1 GCA_024278515.1 Candidatus Zixiibacteriota bacterium | reverse complement strand
TAGGCCGCCGTGTCGGCCAGAATGCTCTCCAGCGGGGTTGCGCTGGTTTGCGCCTGATAATAAGCCGGTAGTACCGTCTTCAAAGCTATCAATGCAGGATCCATAGCCGCCGCCGAATCAAGCGATACGGAAGCTTCATTCAAGCTACCGGCCATATAGGCCCGCAGGGCATGATTGACATGACGCTGAATCTCCAGCCTTTCATCTACCCGCTTCTTACCGGCTTTACCTTCGGTATTCGTGGAGTCTATAGCCAGAATATGAAGGTAGGCTTCCAGCGCCCGGCCCAGTTTCCCCCCACGCTCAGCCTTATCAGCAATGACCCGGTTGAAAAAGATTTCGTTAACACGATTCTGTTCGACATCTTCCTGAAGACGCAATGCCTCGGCATTACCGGAGTCCGACGATAGTACCATATCAATCATTTCGGTAGCGCAAACGTAGTCCCGCTTACGAAAACAGCTATCGGCGCGACTGAGCAACTCGCGATTGGTGCTGTCGGTAAACTGACGATGCACTTCCATGAGGTCGCCATAATGCTCAGCTATCAACAATGAGTCACCAGCCGACTCAAACAGGGACATACCTTTTTCGGATTCAGCGATCCCTGTCCTTGCCCGGGCTACCTGATCGTCATTGCGGGCAAAAATCAACGCCTGATGATACAGAACATTGGCTTCATCGAAAAGCGAGCTGTCCCTGCGGGCTTGTTCGAGTTTCCTGCGGGCAATCGATTCATAATAATTGAACTGCTCATCACGGTAAACATCGATAGAGTCACGCCAGAAAACCCGGGGCCTGCTCCCTCCGAACAGCTCACCCAGAAAATCCGAAGCACCGGCCGGGTCAATCATCACAGATATGGTATGACCGTTATCTACATGATTAAAATCCAACGCTCTGGTCCAGCCCCAGTCGATGTTTATGAACCTGTATGCCACCCCGGCGCCGATGGTAAGGTGATCTCCGTTGTATCCGATTCGCACCGATGGAGTGTAGTTCTTCGGTCGATGCGAGGTAAGTTCTCCGCCCAAACGCAGGCGTCCTTCCGGATCGTCGACATACTCGCGCTCAGCTATCTCAATATCAAAACCGGCCGACAGCTCAAACAAAGAGTCCGGAGTGAAATACCGTCCGGACAAACCGGCGAGGACGGATACGTCGGTTGGCATTTTTTGTCCATGGCGGCTCACCTCTGTCGGCAACCAGTCTCTAATTGCCGCTCCGACTACCAGGTCAACATCACCGGTGCGGATTTTCCGGGCCAGTCCGAAATTCGATTCCCATTGTCCGTTGGTGGAGTCGCGATAAAGTCTCCACCACGACAACTTCACAGATAAACCGGCCACCCAGTTTTCGTTGATTTCTTTCAAGGGTCTGGCCGCAGCCACGGTAAACTGTGTCCTTCGATTCCGTACCCTGGAAATAGTACCCGGCCATTTCCGGATTCTGGCCTGGATGTAGTCGATTCCCAGAGCGACACTCAAATCCTGAAACGCCAGTTTACGTTTTCCGAGAACAGCGAATCCGAAAACCCTGCTGGAAGGGTAGCGCAACATCCCCGACCATCTCGTCGATTCTGTCAGCCCGGCCAGCGACGGATTGACAAAGACAGAGTTGAGATCATACGTGGACGCCACACCGGCGCCACCCATCCCCTGAGAACGCGCTCCCATATTGGGAGCAAACAGGCTGTCTCGAGCTTCCGATGCAGATACCGACGATGTCAACAGGATCAGGATGACAAGTACAATCTCTGTCAGTCTCTTACGCATTGGTTACCTTTCGTCCACCAACCGTTCTACCGTTGTTGGTGATACGGCCAATATAGCGGCTTTTCAGCCGAAATGCAATCGGTTCCGGCGCTTTCATAAGCCGGGAAGGAGTTTTTAATTGCGTGAAATAAGCTCCGCGGCGGTAACTGTGTTATACATGAGCATCGAGATAGTCATTGGACCGACACCGCCCGGCACCGGGGTTATCCAGCTTGCCTTTGAAGCGCAACCTTCAAAATCGACATCACCGGTCAGACGATACCCTTTCTCCGTCGAAGGGTCATCGACCCGGTTAACTCCGACATCGATCACAATACACCCTTCCCTGATCATGTCGGGAGTAATGGTATCAGGGCGACCGATGGCCGCGATGACGATATCGGCCCGGCGCGTGATCTCCGGCAGGTTTTGTGACCGGGAGTGCGCAACCGTAACTGTGGCGTTGGCCATAGGCCCTTTCTGCAGAAGCATGGCCGCAACCGGTTTACCCACAATATTGGAACGGCCCACTACCACCACCTCCCTGCCGGCCGGGTCGAGATTGTAATGCTCAAGAAGCTTTACGATTCCGAAAGGCGTGCAGGGCAGCAGGCTCGGGCGTCCCAGCAACACGAGTCCGACATTGTAGGGATGGAAACCATCGACATCTTTGGACGGATCAATAGCCAAAGTCACAGACAATTCGTCAATCTGCGACGGCAGAGGCGACTGCACCAGTATACCGTGGATTTTTTCATCTTTATTCAGATCGTCAACGATTTTAAGCAACTCGTCCTGTGAGGTATCGGCCGGTTTGGTGATAACACGCGAGTATAGTTTGAGTTTGTCGCAGGCTTTCGCCTTGCTGTTGACATAAGTAGCCGAGGCCGGATCGTCGCCGACAAGAACCGCGGCAAGACCGGGCTGGATGCCGCGTTCGGCCAGTGTGGCAATCCGGGACTTGAGCTGTTTGCGGACCGCCTTCGCAACTTCCTTACCGTCTATAATTTGCGCACTCATAGTTAAACTGTTCATTTATGGGTCCTGGAGAATATCTTCCGGTTTGAATTTCTCGATATCAAAGTCCAGACGAAAACGTTCGAATTTTTCGGCGCGACCGGTTTCCGGGTCGATACCCATCAACACTCCGGACAACTTGATATCGTCCGTTGCAGTTGTAAACCGTTTGGGCATCCCGGTGAGAAACCGGCCCAGGGCGGGGCCTTTTTCCATTCCGATAATCGAATCATGCGGTCCGGTCATACCGGCATCGGTAATATAACCGGTGCCGCGCAGGGTGATATGATCGTCAACCGTTTGCACGTGAGTATGCGATCCGATAACCGCTGATACTTTACCGTTCAGGTAATAAGCCATGGCCTGTTTCTCGGAAGTGGCCTCGGCGTGGAAGTCGACGATAATGACGTTGGTCTGTTTTTCAAGCCGCTCTACTTCCCTGCGTCCCACCTGGAACGGACAATCGATCTCTTTCATGTAAGTCCGTCCCTGAAGATTGAGAACCGCAACCCTGACATTGCCGACAGTGTCGACAAACGAACCTCTTCCCGGAGCGCCATAGGGATAATTGGCCGGTCTGAGCAGTTTGGGCGCTTTTTCGAAATATTCGAGAATCGCGACCCGGTCCCAGATATGATTGCCGGACACCTGCATATCGATCCCGTAAGTGAACGCCTTGATAGACATTTCCGGGGTGATGCCGAACCCGCCGGCGGCGTTTTCGACATTGGCGATTACGTAATCAACCTTATGTTTTTCACGCATCGGTTTGATCATGTGGGCACACGCCTGACGACCGGCTTTGCCGCAGACATCGGCAATATACATGATTGTAAAGAGAGACATAAAGACAACTTTCCTGGGCGGATATGATTCCTATCGGACCGCCGGTATCCGCCATTGACCGGACAGCCGTTACGTTAAAGGGTGGAGTTTAATAAAACTCCACCCCGCAAGCAACAGTCATAGAGAAAAAAGGCTACCTGGCAAACTCGGTGGCGCGATGTTCGCGTATGACCGTAACCTTGATCTGCCCCGGATACTGCATCTCCGCTTCGATCTTGGCCGCGATGTCGCTGGCCAGAATACTCGAGGCCAAATCATCCAGAGTCTCATGTTCGACAATTACGCGCACTTCGCGACCGGCCTGAATTGCGTATGCCTTGGACACACCCATGAAGCTGTCGGCCAGTTCTTCGAGTTGCTGCAACCGTTTAATATAGGCCTCCAGCGGCTCACGACGCGCCCCGGGGCGAGCACCCGAGATGGCATCCGCCGCCTGCACCAGAATCGGATAGGGACTGAGCGAAGTAACATCGCCATGGTGCGCCTCGACTGCATTGATCACCAGTTCGTTTTCGTTGTATCGCCTCAGAAAGTCCGCGCCGATCTGGGTATGGGTGCCTTCGGTCTCACGGTCGATAGCTTTGCCGATATCATGCAACAACCCACAGCGTTTGGCCAGAAGCGCGTCGAGCTCCAGTTCCGCGGCCATCAGCCCGCTGAGCATCGAGACCTCCTTAACATGGGCAAGAACGTTTTGCCCGTACGATGTCCGGAAGTTCAGCTTGCCCAACTGCTGAACAATGTCGGCGTGAAGACCGTGAATGCCCAGCTCGAAACAGGCCTGCTCACCCGCCTCGCGAACAATCACTTCCATTTCTTTTTCAGCCTTCTCAACCACCTCTTCAATACGCGTCGGGTGAATACGTCCGTCACTGATCAGCTTTTCAAGGGCCATGCGACCTATCTCACGACGAACCGGGTTGTGACCGGACAGAATCACGGCCTCGGGGGTGTCATCGACAATGACATCAATCCCGGTAGCCGTCTCGAAAGAACGAATATTGCGTCCTTCCCGCCCGATAATACGACCTTTCATCTCGTCCGATGGCAGATTGACCACCGATACTGTCGATTCCACAGTGTGATCGGCGGCGCAACGATAGATGGCCGAAAGGATGATCTCTTTTGCTTCCTTGTCCGCCTCCCGCTCTGCCGCGTCCTTGATCTCTTTGATATGAGCGGCCGCCTCGATCTTGGCTGCGTTGATCATATTGTTCATAAGCTGCTTTTTGGCTTCTTCCGGAGTCATCTGGGCGATTTTTTGCAGCTTTTCATTCTGGTCGGAAATTATCTGGTCCAGCTCGGATTCTCTGAGACCGATTCCCTTCTCGCGAGTGTGAATACTTTTTTCGCGATTGGACAGCTCTTTTTCCCGCTGATCGAGGACATCTATTTTTTTCGCCAGAGCCGCCTGCTTTTCCTCGAGAGCACGGAGTTCCTTTTCGATCTCCTTGCGTCTGGCTTCAGCTTCCTGGTCGAACTCACTCTTGCGCTTGAGCCATTCCTCTTTGGCCTCAAGAGCAGCTTCACGTTTTTTAATTTTCGCTTCGTTTTCAGACTCAGCTATGATCCGTTCGGCCTCAGCCCTGGAATCGGCCAACTGCTTCTCCCCGGCACGGCGTGTAAGAGCACGTGTGATGAAGAAGGAGGCAACCGCCGCAACAATAGCGATAGCAACGAAAATCACTATTTCGTTCATTCAAAACCTCCCGTCCGGAAACTCCGGACGAATTATCTATGTGTAAGCAGTCGGGATAAAAATACGAGGTTGTGTCGGAAAAAGGCGATATTGAGGATGATGTGAAAGACTCTCCTCAGGAGAGCTCGCTTTCCAGACGAGCGAGTATACTGTTAGCCTGAGAGTTTATGTGACCCTGGTTACCTCTAAGTTGTTCATTGGCTTCCATCAATTCAGAAGCTAACGACATCGCGGCCAGAATCGCGACTCGATCGCGACTGCGAATCCGGCTTTCGCCGGCCACAGCTTTCATTCTGGCGTCAACGAGATCAGCAACCCGAGATATGTAGGCTGGATCGGTTACCCCGGTGATAGGGTAATCTTCTCCAAATATATTCACTACCACTTTATTCTCACTACCAGTATCAGACATCATCAACCCGATATTGACCCAATCCGGTCGTATTACTATCCTACCTATTATCAATATATTACGCGCCCCGCCCCGCCCCGTCAAGATAAAACTGGAGAGAACTTATATTGGAATAATCAGATCGGAACAGTATCTGATTTTCTACCGTCACAACCAACAGGCCAAACTGAGAATGCCGGGCTGAGCGAAGGGAGGAACGAGTTGATACACACGTATCAAACTCCGGATGGCTTTGTACAACTATTCCTGTCGATGTAAAAACCGCCGACAGGTTCTGATTATCCGATTTATCGGGGAACTTACAACTAACCGGCGGCCAGCTCTTCCAGCTCGTCAAGACGGTTGAGTACCGACTGCAGTTTGGTGCGGACCTGTTCCGACTGATCGGCAGCTTTCAGGGTGAGAGTTTTCTGCTCTTTGCCAAGCCGGGCCACCTGATCTTTCAGCCGCGCGTTTTCTTCTTTAAGTCCGGCGTTTTCAATTTTCAGGTTCTGAACCACCTGCAACAGTTGATCGACCTTTTGCGATATCTTATCAAGCGCATCACTCACGGTTATTTATCCCTGATTTCCGCATTAAAGTTCTTCTCTAAATCAGCGGCCACTTTCTTCTGCATCTCATCTACTTGATCATTCGACAAGCTTCCGGTTTGAGAGCGGTAGATAATCGAAAGCGCGATCGACTTCTTACCTTTTTCAATCTGGCTTCCGGTGTAAAGATCGAAAATCTCGACTGTTTCGGCAAGCTCTCCGGCCGCTTTTTTTACAGATTCGATAATATCCCCGGCCGGTACCCGGTCGTCGACAACGATGGCGATATCCCTCGGCGCAGCCGGATAGACCGCCAGCGGCTCAAAGCCAAGCGCTTTAGCGCGGGTATCGATCAGACCGTCAACAGACAGTTCGGCGATCATAACCGGTTGTTTGATACCAAGACGACGGGCCTTTTCATCATCGACACGACCTATCCAGCCGACACCGCGTCTGTCCAACATCAGGCGGCAGGAAAGTTTTTCATCAAGAAACGGCGCCTTCTCCGGCTTGTATGAAAATTGCGGCCAGCGAAAATGTTCGGCCAGTCTCTCAAGAGCTCCGGTCAGGTCGTAGAAGTCATACGGACGCGCTTTCTCACGCCAGTTTTGCGGACTGTTGCCGGTAACGGCCAGAACAAGCCGTTCTTCCTCACGCCAGTCATCGTTTGCCTGACCTGCAAAAAATACTTTGCCGAGTTCAAACAGGCAGACATCGACCACCCGGTGCGCTATATTATGACCGACCGCGACCAGAGCAGTCGGGATCAATGAATTGCGCATGATATCGAGTTCTTCGGAGACCGGGTTGAGTATCTTCACCTGAGGCAGGTCCGGATTGAACAATGCGGCCAGTTTGCTGTGCGTGAGGCCGTGGTCAAGCATCTCATCAAAACCGCATCCGGTCAGCACCGCCCGGGTGTCATCGGCAAAAACATCTTCCGGGCGAATACGAGTGTAGAGAGGACCGATAGTGTGAACTGCGTCGTCGATACTATCGAATCCCTCGATCCGTACCACCTCTTCGATCAAGTCGATCTCTTTTTCCAAATCGGGACGGAAAGTCGGTACCGTAACTTTAAGCGGCCCGTCGCCCTCAACCGTAAGTTCAAGGTCCGACAGGATCTGTTTCATACGCTCGGTAGTGTAGTTGCTGCCGAGTACTTTATTGCATCTCTCCGGACGAAAATCGATAACCTTTTTCTCGATTCGGCTGGGATAGCAGTCGACAATCCCTTTTTCAACCTCTCCCCCGCACAGCTCCTGCATAAGAAAGGCGGCCCGGTTAATCGCGTACTCTATCCCGTTCGGATCGGTCCCTTTTTCAAAGCGCGAGGATGATTCAGTGACAATACCGAGCTTACGACGGCTCTTACGTATCATGCTCGGATTAAAGTAGGCGGCCTCCAGCAGGATGCTGGTGGTGTCGTCCTCGACTTCGGAATCAAGACCGCCCATAACACCACCCGCGGCCACTCCTTCTTTGCCGTTGGTAATCAGCAGAACCTGCGGATCAAGAGTATGCTCCTGTCCGTCAAGGGTCGTGAATTTCTCGCCGTCGCGAGCCGAGCGCACCACCACTTCGTCGGAGCCGAACCGGTCGAGATCAAAAGCATGAAGCGGATGGCCGCACTCGAGCATAACGAAATTGGTTATATCAACTATGTTGGATATCGGCCGCATTCCACAGGCAAGCAGACGCTTGCGCAGCCACCAGGGCGACCGGCCTACCCTGACATTGCGGATAATCCGCGCCGCATAGCGAGGACAATCCTCCAGATTTTCGATCGTTACCTTAACAGAACCGGACGCCGGTGTCGATGTCTCTATGAGTTCGAATTGCGGGCGTCTCAGCTTCTTTGAGGTGAGCGCGACCAGATCACGAGCCACCCCGATAGCCGACATCGAATCGCCACGGTTGGGAGTCAACTCGAAAGTCAGGATGTAATCGTCGTAGTCGAGGTAATCGACCAGCTTCGCCCCCACCGGGGCGTCATCATCGAGTACGATAATGCCGGAGTGATCATCCGACATACCCAGTTCGCGTTCCGAGCAGATCATACCTGAAGATTCGACACCGCGGATCCTGACTTTCCTTATCACGAAATCATCGACCAGCTTCGCTCCCACTCCTGCAAACGCGACTTTCTGCCCGGCGGCGACATTGGGAGCGCCGCAGACTATTTCAAGTTTGTCCGCGCCGGTGTCGACGATTGCCTTTTTGATTTTATCGGCGCCTTCGATGGGACCGAGTTCGAGCACATGACCGACAATGGCATCCCGCATGTATTCCGCAGTCGGCGTGACATATTCACAGGCTGTCCCGGCCAGAGTCAGGCGGTCGCCCATCTCTTCGGGCGGCCAGTCAACGCCGGATAGTTCTTTGAGCCATTGATATGAAAGTTTCATAACTAAATGAACTGCCTGAGGAATCTGAGATCGTTGTTGAAAAACAGCCGAATGTCGTTGATCCGATACTTCAGCATGGCCGGACGTTCCACGCCAATCCCCCAGGCCAGGCCAGTGTATTTTTCAGGGTCGTGGCCGGTATTGGCCAGCACGTTGGGATGGATCATGCCGCAGCCGAGTATTTCCAGCCAGCCTGATTGTTTGCAGACCTGACAGCCTGCGCCGGAACACAGAAAGCACTGTATGTCGACTTCCGCGGAAGGCTCCGTGAAGGGGAAAAACGACGGCCGGAACTTGAGCTTGAGCCCTTCACCGAAGAACGCTTTACAGAAAGCTACCAGCACACCTTTGAGATCAGCCATAGTGACACCCTCATCAATGAGAAAACCATCGACCTGATGAAAGGCCACATGGGCCCGCGAACTGATCGCTTCATTGCGAAAACACTTGCCGGGGGTGATGATCTTTATCGGTGGTTTCTGCTTTTCCAGAACGCGCACCTGTACCGGCGTCGTATGCGTCCGCAGAAGCCGGTCCCCCTCAACGAAGAAGGTATCCTGCATATCGCGGGCCGGGTGATCGGGCGGAAAGTTCAGCGCGGTAAAATTATAATAGTCGGTTTCGATATCGGGACCACCGGCGATCTCGAACCCCATGCCATGAAAGATGGCGCACATCTCATCAAGCACCTGTGTTATCAGGTGACGAGCGCCAAGACGTTTGGCTGTGCCGGGTAAAGTAGGATCGATCAGTTGCCGCGGGGCGGTATCCGAGAACTTTTTCTCGGCTTCAGTAAATTCGGCCTCGAGCTGAACGCGGCATTTGTTGGCTTCGGCCCCGACCTGCCTGCGCTGGTCGACAGGGAGGTCTTTCACGCTTTTCAAGATGGCCGTAAGAGGACCTTTGCGCCCGAGATAATAAATCCGGGCTTCCTTAAGTGAAGCGAGCGAATCAGCTTTACTGATCCGCTCTCGCGCCTCTTGTTCAAGACGGGCAACTTCCTCCAGCAACGTCATTCTTTGACTCGCCCGAGTTTAGTTACCTGCGGCAATTTTAGCCAGGTTGGAAAAAGTAGCCATATCGCGCGCGGCGATATCGGCCAGAACCTTACGGTTAAGGTTTACACCGGCCTTTTTAAGGCCGTTCATGAAAGTTGAATAGTTGGTTCCGCACATCTGAGCGCCGGCCGAGATGCGGGCAATCCACAGCGCACGGAAAGTACGCTTCCTGTTGCGGCGGTCACGGTAGGCATATTTCATCCCCTTGTTGACCGTCTCAAGGGCGGTGCGGTACAGTTTACTGCGACCGCCGTAATTACCGCGGGCCTTCTTGAGCACCTTTTTGTGGCGCTGGTGGGCGGCTACGTTATTTTTTGAGCGTGGCATTCTCTTCTCCTGATCGTTGAGCCGAATTACTTATTCGGCAACATGCGTTCAACGCGCGGCTGGTCGGCTTTTGAAACCAGGGCCGATTTGCGCAACTGGCGACGACGCTTCGGGCTCATCTTGTTCAATATATGAGTCTTGTAAGCATGATGTCGCTTGATTTTCCCGGAGGCCGTTCGTTTGAACCGTTTGGCGGCTCCGCGTAATGTTTTGATCTTCGGCATCTGATATATCCTTAATATTAACTAATCTTCTTTTTTCTCGAGCTGTTCGCCGCCGGTACCAGGTTCGGCAACCTCAGCCGGCTTGGCATTATTTTCGACCACAGCCTCAGCCGCTTTTTTCCCGCTTCTATCATCGGACGTTTTCTCCTGCTGAGGGCGGGTGCTGTTCTTGAGTTTCTTCAGAGTGTTGGCGTTGGGGCTGAGTATCATGCTCATGTTGCGACCTTCACGTTTGATATTGGAATCAACTACCGCGATATCGGCCATATCTTCAGCCACTCTCTCCAAAAGGTCCCGTCCGCGGTCGGTGTAGGCAAGTTCGCGACCACGGAACATCACGTATGCTCGGACCTTACTGCCGGACTCCAAAAACTCTCGTACATGCTTACATTTGAAATTGTAATCATGGTCGTCGATTTTAGGGCGGAAGCGCATTTCTTTCAGTTGATAACTATGCTGCCGCTTACGGGCAACCTTCTCCTTCTTGGCCTGTTCATACTTGAACTTGCCGTAATCCAGAATACGGCACACCGGAGGCCGACTGTTCGGAGACACTTCCACCAAATCAAGCTCAACATCCCGGGCTTTTTCCAACGCTTCGTTAATGGGCACAATACCCAACTGCGTTCCGTCGGCGCCGATCAGTCTGACCGGCGAGGCTTTTATACGGGTGTTGACCCGAGGTTCTTTCGTGCTTATGAAACCCTCCTGTTACTCATTTGTTTCACTCTTGTCCAGTCCTTTGGTCGCTATTTCATCAAGCAACGCCCGGACGGCCTCTTCTGTTTTCTTCACGCCGATATCTCCAACTGAATGCCTGCGCACCGAGACGGAGTCGGCTTCGGCTTCTCTTTTTCCCACAACAAACATATACGGCACTTTGAGCATCTCGGCGTCACGAATTTTAGCGCCGATCTTCTCCGACCGCGAATCCAGTACCGCTCTGATGTCGTGTTCTTTTAACCGTTCGACTACAGCAGCAGCATATTCATTAAGATCGTCAGTAATCGGCAACACCCGTACCTGAGTGGGAGCCAGCCACAACGGGAAATTGCCGGCATAATGCTCGATGAGAACGCCGAAGAAACGTTCGATCGAGCCAAGCAGCGCCCGGTGAATCATAAACGGCCGCCGCTGCTGACCATCGGCCGCAATATAAGAAAGATCGAACCGCTCCGGCAAGGAAAAATCGAATTGAATAGTCGAACATTGCCAGCTGCGATTGAGGGCGTCTTTGATTTTTATGTCGATTTTCGGCCCGTAAAAGGCGCCGCCGCCTTCATCAACCTGGTAGGTCAACCCGGCCCTTTCCAGGGCGGCCCGCAGACCGTCCTGTGCCCGCTCCCAGTCGGCCGGATCTCCGATCGCCTTCTCCGGACGGGTGGACAGGTAAACATCGTAATTTGAGAATCCGAACGCTTTCAGAATATGTACACAGAAATCCAGAAGCCAGACCAGTTCGTCCTCCATACCCTCCTGAGTCACAAAATGGTGGGCGTCATCCTGGGTAAATCCCCGTACCCGCATCAACCCATGCAGTACGCCGCCCCGTTCAAACCGGTATACCGTGCCGAGTTCGGCCCAGCGAAGAGGCAGGTCACGGTAGGACCAGCGGCGGGATTTATACATTGATATATGGAAAGGGCAATTCATCGGACGCAACTGGAAAGCACGGCCCTCAGCTTCGAACGGGCTGAACATATCTTCTTTGTAAAAGTCAGTATGGCCACTCCGGTTCCACAGGTCGAGATTGGCTATATGAGGCGAGAAGACAATTTCATAACCGGCCCTTAAATGCTCCTGTCGCCAGTAGTTTTCTATTTCATTGCGGACCCGTGCTCCGTTCGGCAGCCACAAGACAAGCCCGCCGCCGACTTCTTCGGTGATAGTGAAAAGTTCAAGCTGTTTTCCGAGCAGGCGGTGATCACGTTTTTTGGCTTCCGCAAGGCGTTCGAGATATTCGTCGAGCATCCCCTTTTTGGGGTAGGAAACCCCATAGATTCGCTGAAGCATGGGACGGTTTTCATCGCCGCGCCAGTAAGCCCCGGAACTCGCGGTCAGCTTGAACGCTTTCACCAGGCCGGTCCGCGGCAAATGCGGACCGCGACAGAGATCTTCAAAACGGGAATGTTTGTAGAAAGAAACCGTGTCATCTTCCAGTTCCTCAAGAATCTCCGCTTTGTAAACATCCTCCTGAGCCCTGGAAGCCGCCAGGGCCTCGGTGCGGGGTCGTTCTGATCGGCAGAAAACGGCATCTTCCCTGATGATTTCGGCCATTTTCTGCTCTATTTTCTCAAGGTCTTCAGGAGAAAACGGTTCCGGGACATCGAAATCATAGTACCAGCCTTCGTCAATAGCCGGGCCGATAGCCAGTCTGGCGCCGGGGAAAAGCTCCTGCACCGCCTGGGCCATGATATGAGCGCTGGAGTGCCAGAAGACCTGACGACCTTCGGGCTGGTCGAAAGTCAGAATCTCGACCGGTGCGTCACTGTTGATCGGAGCCGTAAGATCGACCACCCGCCCATCGACTTTTACCGCCAGAGCCGCTTTGGCCAGACGCGGAGAAATCGACTTGGCAACATCAAGACCGGTGGTCCCTTTATCAAACTGTTTTACCGATCCGTCCGGTAATGTAAGCTGAAGCTGCGACACTTTTGTTCTTTAATTCTGTCCCAAAAGGAAAAGCGGAGGCACGGCGGCTTTCCCCGACCGATTTCCGCTGTTGGTTTCAAATGGTGGGCGATACTGGAATTGAACCAGTGACCCCTTGCATGTCAAGCAAGTACTCTAACCATCTGAGCTAATCGCCCAACTCATCTATTTTAATAGTGTCGGTCAAAGACCACACTACTTTCGCACGGCTTGAGAAAATAGGCGTAGTTGACCGATATGTCAAGGCCTAAATTGGCCTTCGGTATAGAATTAGGGTTGCCGCAAGGTACCGGGGGAACGGGATATTCGCTTTGCCGAACCGATAAGAAACGAACCGGCAGGAACCGGTTCGCAGATGATCTTCCGGCTGGTAATATTTTTTTATGGGGCTGCCGACATACCGGCCATCTGCATGAATGTTTCGGCTTTTACATACTCTTCACGCAGGAGAGCGACGAATTTCATCTCGTCTTCTTCGGTTATCTGCAAATAGTCGACCACACCCTCACCCAGTTCACAGACGATCTCTTCATTAAGTGTGCTGATGAAAGTTTTCCTTGCGATATAGTCACCGAGATGCACCAGGTAGGCGATCGGAAGTTCATCCTCGCTGACCTGAGGGTTGTGATGATAAGCGATTGAGTCCCCCAGCCGTTTGGGGAGTTTCCACTGAGTAGCAAGAAATCCGCCGATCTGGGCATGGTTGAATCCCAAAACACGTTCTTCAATTATATAGTCAGGCGATATTTTATCCTCGGCGCGAGCTTCCTGAAGCTTTGCGTTCTCTTCAGGAAGGAAACACGAGATAATCAGTTTACCGACATCATGAAGGAGGCCTGATGAAAACGCGGTGTCTGGATCGACCATTCCACGAGCCTTGAGTCGTTTTGCCAGGAGACGACCACAAAAAGCGGTGGCCAGAGAGTGCCGCCAGAACTCTTCCTGAACCTCCTGATCCAGTTTTTCGTTTTTGAACATATCAAGGACGGAGGCCGATAGTACCAGGTTTTTGATAGCTTCCATACCGATAATCATAACGGCATGTTTGACTGATTCGATCTCACGAGCCAGGCCGTAGAAAGCCGAATTCGTCAGTTTCAGAACCTTGACCGACATGGCCGGATCCTCAGCCAACACCGCAGCAACATTAGCGGCGGAAGAGTTGGGGTCGGAAATCACCTTTTGAATCTGATGAAACACAATCGGGGGGGTCGGCAGATTCCGAATATTCGAAATGACCTGCTTAACTTTGTTATCTATTGTGGCCGTTTCCATGATAATACCAGAGTCTCCCTGTTCGGTCTATTAACCGAGGAATTCGTCGGTGAGCCTCTCGACTATCCACTCCCTGACATCTTCGTGATCATAGAAACCGATCTCAATCAAATTCCTGATTTTTTCTATCCTGTCCAGATCGATCTCTTTCCGACCGGAAGCTTCGGCCTTGCCGCCTGAAGCCGGGCTTTGGGCAGCCAAGCCGTCACGCAGTTCCCGGCTGTCATAACCGGCTCCATTTTCATTCGGTTCTGTCGCTCGGGACAGATAAACCGAATCTTCGGGCTGTTTTTTCGGTTCGGGTCCGCCGTGCCCTTCATTTGGTCTGGCCAATTCTCTCGGTCCCTGCCTTCGTTGTGTGAACTCAACATTTTTTTCATCAGGTCGAATTATCGACCGGGGATCATGGTTTGGTCCGATTTTCATAACATCACCTGCTACCTTCCTATTTGGTGACCGTTACTTTTGTTTCCTGTCTTACCGGTACAGAAGTACTCGCTCAGTTTTTTCCATCCACAAACTGCGGGGACTGTTCCCCATTGCTTAAGTACTGAAGAATCTTATGGCTGTTTTGCAGCTCGTTCAGTTCCGCTTTAATTCGGTCATAACGTTTATTCAGATACTCTTCGCTCTCATTGACCAATGTGATATTCTTTTTCACCATGGTGGCTATGCTGTTCACCAGTTTCCTGACTTCCGGTTTGGCAGCCGCCACCCGAAACATCTGCGGATGTTTTGACTTCAGGGCGGCAACCTTTTCTTCCGATTTCTTAATCCGCTGGTGACAACGTTCGATCTCCGCAAACAGGTCCAGCAGACTTTCATCACGGTTGAATTTGATCGAGTCGCGTTGTTTGTCCATCGTGATATAGAGAGACTGATAGAAAGAGTACTCCTCTTTCAGCACGAATACCAATTCTCTTTCGAGCCTGGTGATAGCGTTGTAATCAAATGTATCCATATTCATCCGGATATACTCAGTCCGCCCGACACCGTTTGCTCGGTCGGCTGATGATCATTTTGGTCCTGTTTTTGTCTTAATTCCGACCAGCCCGACCGCAGGTTGGTCAACACACTTATCATATCGTCCAGAATCGTCAAATCTTTCGTGGCCGCAATCACGTCGATCTGACAAACGATGTGAGTATACAATTTCGAGAGGTTGGCCGCTATTTCTCCGCCTTTCTCGGTATCGAGCGTCGTATAAAGATGAACCACGAACGATTTGGCTTTTTCCAGATGTTCATAACCGTCCTGGTACTTTTCTTCTTTGTAGCATTCATGCGCCGAGCGCATCGAGCTGATTGCTCCATCGTAGACTTTTATTACCAGCTCCAATTGTGATTTACCGAGCATATCGGTGGTCTGATACGAATTTACTGATCCATCCATCGTCTGTTCCGCCTTCCTATTTTAACTGGACTTGCTTTTGTTAAATCCCCAGTTGTTATTGATACCGGCCAGTTGTTGCGACAGAAAATCACGCTCTGCATTCAACTGACCGAGGGCTGTTTCCATTTCATAAAACTGCAGCAATAACGACTCACGTCTGACGGCCAGACGCTCATCGATTTCGTCGATCCGTTCCTGTAGCACATCGACCTGTTTCTGGTATCCTGATATCTGTCGGGCGAAAGTACCATCCACCGCCCGGGTCAGGCTTTCCAGCAGATCATTCACCTGGGCGGCGATACCTCTGGTGGGGATAACAAACGCCTCACCGCCGGAGCCGAGATGGGCGGCGGTCAGGTTGACCTGCAGCTTTAATCCATCCGTGTATTTGTTCCCCTCGGCACCGGTCAGATAGAGGCCATCCCCTTCAGCGGTTTCCCCGTTTATAGTGCCGGCTACATCTTTACCCTCAGTGGCTGTGCCGTTTTCGAGGCCGAGCGCTGTGTAAGCGGAATTACTCAGGCCGGAATCGACATCGATTGTCGAATCCGAGCCGTAGGTACCGCTGCTGAACTTCAAATGGCCGCTGCCGCCGCCATCATCGACCCACTCCACGATCACGCCGCGTCCTTTTAATACGGAATCATTGTCGATCTGTTTTTGTATCTCCGACACCAGATCATCGGAGGTGTTGTAGGTTTTATGGGAAAGCCGTAAAATTCCTGAGGTCACACCGTCCACATTGAGTCTGAGTTCATCATTGGAGGTAGTGATGGTGATACCGGAGGAGGCCGGGTCGGTCAGGCTGGTGCCTTCATAAGTTCCTTTCTCCGCCGCCTGAGTAATATCGACGATGTAACTGTAACCGGTTCTGGTTTGCGGTTCCGCGGCGACGAATTCGACCAGGGCGTTTGTCGAGTCGCCACCCGATGTAAACAGGCGAACTATTTCATCCATATCGTTAGCCAGCGCGGCATCGAGTTTCGAGGAATCGGTGATCGCCAGTTTTCCCGTGGAATCCGTACGTATGCCGATTGAATAAAGCTGGTTGTATTTGCCGACCAGACCCTTCACTCCACTGCCGACAGCACTTCGAAGAGAACGCTGCATCGTCCAGACGCTGGAGTCGGTAAACAGAATACCGGTCGAGTCGGTATCCGGGTCATACTGATTCTGCTTATCTATGAACTCAATGACTTCATTGTAAGCGTTGATGAAACTTTTTATCTGACTCTTGACCGTTGCCGTATCGGCTTTTGCTTCGATATTCACACTGTCGCCTGAAGCGGTCTCCTTTTTCAGAACCAGTGTAACGCCTTCGATCAGGTCGGTTATAGTGTTGGAGGCCGAGTTTACCGTTACCGGCGAACCGGAACCGCTGGCTGAGCCCATCGTAACTTTGGCGTCGGATGCTTCCTGAAGTATCGGTGAAAAAGTGGACACTTCAAAACTGTCTCCGGCGGTCAAAACACCTGAGTTGAATTGCACAAACAGTCCGTCCCCCCCCGCACCGGTCAGTTCCACTTCCGTGTCGGCGGCGGTGATGTCAACAGTACCCGAATTGGTGCCGTCGGTCCAGCTCAGGGTAATCGTCCCTGAGCCGATCGTCTGTTCGCCCGATCCCTGCACGGTGAAGGTATAAGTTTTGTTTTCGCTTCCGGTATAAGAAGCGCTGGCGCCGAGCGACATTGATGAGGTCGTGCCCGAGGCGGTCTGGATCGTCTCAGGGACATCAAACGAACTATTGGTAAAGTCCGGATTAAGGCCGCCGATAAGACTGCTGGTAACTTCAAAGGAATTCTTTCGTCCGGTTTGGACGCCGCTGAGCACCAGACGATATGGATTATTCTCGGAACCATCGTTGATAATGGTTGCCGTGACGCCTATGTCGGCGTCGTTGATCGCGTTTTTGATGCCGATCAGCGAGTTATTGGTGTTATCTATCGATATTGTACGTACCGTGCCGTCGCCAAACGTGATCTCGATATCTCCGGTCCCCATGACATCGTCGGTCTGATCGTCAAAACCCTGGCTGGCCGACTGCTGGTTGCGGGCAAGCGATAATACCTGGAGATCATACGATCCGTGGCCGATAGTACCGGATCCTGATGCCGTAAGATAGGCGGTGTCGGAAACAGTTACCGATGTCTTTTCAAAAATGGATTTCCGGTTTAACTTCGAGATCTGCGACTTCAAGGCAAGCACTTTGGCTTCGAGCGCCTTGAGGGCTGTTATGATATTCGTTTTTTCGGCTTGCTGGGCTTCCAGCACATAGGCGTTGGCACGCCCTGCGTCGATCATAGCCTCGACAATCGCGGTGGTATCAAGACCGGACTGGATGCCCGTTATGGATTGACTGCCCGGCATAGTTACCTCCTGTACCTTCCGACTTCAATGTCACGTTCGGGTAGCATTTGTTTGATCGATTTCCGGGGAGGAGAGCTGCCTCCCCCCCGGATTAAAAGTTCCTATAACGTTCTTACTAACGGAAGAGTGACAGAACCACCTGCGGAACCTGATTAGCCTGAGCAAGCATAGACGTGCCGGCCTGCATCAGAATCTGGTCACGGGTGAATTCCGACATCTCCCTGGCCATATCGGTGTCACGAATCTGCGACTCAGAAGCAGTGAGGTTCTGAGCGGCAACCCGCAGGTTTCTCAGGTTGGATTCCAGGGTGTTCTTCTGGAAGCTGCCGAGAGTACCACGAGTGGTGGACACTTCATTAATGGCCCGGTCAATAAGTATCTGCGCATCCTGGGCGCCGGCCGACGTCGTCACATCAATCTCGGAAAGATTGGCGAACATGTTGCCGGCAACGTTCTTGGCCAGAGCCGTCGAAGCCATG
Organism: Candidatus Zixiibacteriota bacterium; assembly: GCA_024278515.1. Taxonomy (GTDB): domain Bacteria; phylum Zixibacteria; class MSB-5A5; order GN15; family FEB-12; genus JAJRTA01. The sequence continues at coordinate 7,534 of JAJRTA010000005.1, read as the reverse complement.
TTGCGCAGGGAAATATTGGCTGTCTGTCCGACATTACCACCAATCTGTAAGACCAGGGACTGGTCGGTATTGCTGATAGTCTCGTTACCGCCGGTCGAGGTCAGGCCGTAGTTGACGGTAATGTACTCGGTGCGGTCGCCATTGTAAACCGTTGCATCCTGGCCGGCCGTGACGATTGTCGCCGGACCACCGTTGAGCTGTACGGAGAATTTGGTCGCCGTAGCGGTTACCAGCATGGCGCCGGTATCAATACCGCTGGAAGTGCCGCTGGCCGCCGCCTCATCGTAAAGGATCTCCAGAGTCGCGCGAGTCGGGTCGCCAAGAGCGGCCGTTTCCAGAGTGAATGACTGCTGGGTACCGCCGTCATCGGCCTTGATCGAAGTGATCGTGTTGGCGTATCCGTTGAAGTTGATGATGGCATCAACACCGGAGGTAGCAATCGAATCAGTTCCGCCGAAGCCCAGTACATTCTGGAGCTCTTCGCTGTCGGCGCCAACGCTGACGTGAGTGATCGAGTAGTCGGAGCCTTCATCAACGGTCTGGAACTGAATCTTATCGGTCCCTTCCAGAACAGCCACAATGTCACTGGTGGCGCTGGCATACGAAGCGTTGCCGATCGCCGTGTTGACAGCAGCAACAAGGGTGGTCATATCAGTGTAGGTACCATCGGCGATCTGAAGGTTCTCGTTGGTCAGAGTTCCGGCCTGAGCGGTAACCGTTGTCAGCCTGAGGTTGGCATCGGAAATGCCTCGAGCGTCTCCCTGAGCGAACGAGAACAGAGCGGTCGTAGCGGTAGATGAAGATACTTCAGTGCGGATCGAGTACTGAGCGCCCTTGTTGGCGGCAACAAGTTGCAACGAGTAGCTGGCTCCACCGTCACCAGTAGTGATCTGGGAGTTGACCTTACCGGAGAGATCACTATCGGCATCGAGAGCGGCCTGCACCTTGGCTTCCACCTGGGCGGCCGTGTCACCGGTAGCTACTGTGAACTGGATAGCCTTGTTGGTGATCGGGGTGCCGCCATTTTCCTGATAGCTGACCAGGATGGTATAGTCACCGGCGTTGTTGGCAACGGCGGTGGTAAAAGCAGCAGTCGAAGTCAGAGTCGCGGTAGCATTGGCATCGGTGACACCGTTGGCGATCTGAAGACCGTTACCCCAGGCATCGGTAATCGAGATCGAGTTGGAAGTACGTTTGGCTACATCGGAGGCCTGCACGACATCGAGATTATGCACACCTTCAGCCAGGTTGACCGGATTACCGTCGGTGTAGTTCAGCGAGATACCAAGAGAAGTGGTGTTCAGGCTGGCCGTCGGATCGGCTGTCTTGACCGCGGCCAGAGCGTAGGTGCCGGTCCGCAGGTTGGAGTTGCTCAGAGTCACCAGCGAAGTGTTACCGGAGGTAATCGTGGCAACATTTTCCTTGGTACCATCAAGCAGGTTCTGGGTACCGAACTGGGTGTTGGCGGCGATACGATCAATCGTGGCCAGCGCATTGCGGATTTCCGCCTGGTCGGCAGCGAGCTGATCGGCATCGTTGAAGCCTTCGTTGGCCGCGTGAATAGCCAGTTCTCTCATGCTGACCAACAGCGAGTTGATTTCCGTCAGAGCGCCTTCAGCAGTCTGAATCATGCTGATACTGCCCTCGGAGTTGCCGATCGCGCGGTTGAGCCCAGCGATCTGGGCACGGAACTGTTCGCTGATCACCAGACCGGCCGGGTCATCAGAACCTTTGTTGATCCGGTAACCGGATGACAGCTTCTGCATCGAAGCGCTCAACGAATTGGTCGTGTTGACCAAATTGCGGTGCGCGTTCAAAGCCGCCAGGTTGTGGTTAATGCGAAGTGACATGTGTCAATCCTCCTTGAAACGTTGGGGGTATCCTTACCCCTCTTTCGGTTTATTATTAGGTTTGATTTCAAAAACAACGTCACTTCCGATGTCATCAAATCGAGTGCTATCTTCCGAGATAGAACTATCCATATTGTACGCCCGTTCTCTAATCTCCTTTCCAGGACTCATCCTGTTATTTCCCTTTGCACAGTTCAATAGTTTTCTTAACTTACCAATCGGCAAAAGCTTGAACATCTTTACAGGGATTCTCGGAGAACCCGTATTTTTTTATCCACTTCCCACGTCTCCTCACGTCCATTCACGATACCAAAATCGACAAATCCGGCTATTCTTAAATGGTAACCGCTGAAATTATTTCTGAGAGCTTTTCCTGAGCGGGCTTGAATTCGGGGTCAATTTCCAACACCCGGCGGTAGCCCATTATTGCCGAATCTTTATGTCCCATAACGCGATAGCACTCGGCCAGCTTATAGATTCCGAGAGCGTCGCCGGGACTTCCGCTAAGGCATTTTTCGTACTTTTCCAGTGCCTGTTTGCACTGTCCTTCGGCAAAATACAGATCGCCCAGAAGGCCCATAGCGCTCATATCCTCGCGATCCATGTCGGTAAATCTCTCCAGGGCGCTGATCGCTTCCTGATTGCGTCCGAGATGAGCCAAAGCCAGCCCCAGGTTGCGAAAGATGAAAGCAGGCGGTGACGGCAACTCGGAAGCTTTCACATAGTGTTCTACGGCGATATCAACCTGGTTCATTTTGAAACAGCAGTTACCGAGATCACTCAGAGTAGCGGGATCGTCCCCATCAGAAGCAAGTACCTCTTCGTATAGAGTAGCGGCCTGCTCATAATGACCGAGTGCGAAGCGGACCTCGGCCAACTGACGTTTTATCACCGTCAGAGAGTTGTCAAGGGCCAAAGCTTTCCGGAAAAAATCAACAGCCTGCTCCGGTTGATCTATCTCACGGAAATAAACCCCACAATTACCCAGAACAACCGGGTTGTCCGGCTCCAGGTCCGCCGCCTGCAAATAATACTCCGTGGCTTTTTTTCTGTCTCCCTGCCATGAACAGATACAACCCAGTCCGGCGGCAGCCATGCCCCGCGGGTATTTTCCGTTAAGCTGGCTCAGGAACTGTTCTCTTGCCTCCGCAAGCCGGTTCTCCGTAAGATACAGGTTCCCGAGCTGCAAAGCGGCATCGTAATATCCGGGTGTAATCTCAAGAACCCGCCTGAGATATTCGACGGCCTTCTTATTATCACCCTTAGCCACAGACGCCTGGGCCATACCGTAATAAGCCGCATCGGCCGCATCAGCGTAATACAGTATCAGTGAAGGATCATTGTCGGACTCAGGTTTCCCTGACTGTAAATCAAGATATTGCTGATACGCCCCAATCGCGCTGTCGTAGTCGCCACAACGGCCGTAAATCATACCCAAAAGCATCTGCGGGTCGGGATAAGCGGGATAGAAATCCAGCGCTTTGCGAGCGTATTCTTCGGCGGTGTTCAGATCACCGGCGACAAAGCTTATAGCCGCCACGTGGTTAAGAGCCATCAGATACAGCGGCCGTTCGTTTTCTGTATCGGGATTGTTGTATTCGACCGCTTTGAAAGCCGCTTCCAGAGCCTGTTTTTCAAATTCCCTGTTTCCATTGCCAAGCCTGCCGCGAAGCGCTTGAGTGATATTAAACCAAACCGGGCCGCTGGTCGGATTTTCTTCGGCCTGCTTCCTTAGAAGTTTCATCGTCCGTTCAAATTTGGCCGCCATCTTTTCTTCATCAAGATCATACCCCAGATGCTCCAGCCTGATTCGGGTATGGGTTACCGGTATCCCTTTGGGCAGGCACAGGGCGTTGTGTACAATCCCCTCGTAATGCAGATTAAGTTCGCGACGCCACAGACGGACCGAATTGGAGCAGGTAACCTGGTGATCGGTTCCCTTAAACCGGTTGAAGACCGCCAGTGAAACAATCTGACTCTCTCCGTCATCCAGTATTTCAAGCAAGGCCGGAACATTTTCCTCGGTCATGCGCTCGTCGGCATCGATGATGAACACCCAGTCGGACGCAGCCTGTTCAACAGAATAGTTGCGATGTTTTGAAAAATCGTTTTCCCACTGTTGATGAAACAGTTTTGCCCCATACGTTCGGGCTATCTCAACCGTCTTATCATTCGAGCCGGTATCGACAACGATTATTTCATCGACCCAATCCCGAATGGAATCCAGGCACCCGGGGAGAAGTTCCTCTTCATTCCTGACCATCATACAGGCCGAGATAGTGACCCGGCGGCTGAAAGATCTTTTCAGCATCCGAAGCTCCACGACCTGCCGACATGAGGCGAGTCCCTTTTCAATGATATTATCGGCTTCTTCAGTGCGACCGGTTGTTCTGAGTAGTCTGGCCAGGTTCAAATACGACTGCTGTTCTCCGGCGTCTGATTTTATTGCGCGCCGGAATGACTCCTCGGCCTGTTCGGGACGGCCTGTTTCCCTGTAAGCTATGCCCAGTCGGTTGTAAATAATCGACAGACTGCTCTCACCGGCAGGCAATGTTAAGCCGGACGACGGGTCCGATCGATTTTCAGTCAGCCTGATAAAACTTTCAGCATAATGGAACAGCTTGTCAAAAGCTCTCAGTTTCAGGTACAGTTCAGTGAGAAGAAAATGAAACTCAGCAGCATTCTCTGACCTGTCAAGACCACGCAGGGCTGCTTGTTCAGCCTCGACCAGTTTCCCTTCGGACAGGTAGCCGGCTGACAAAAGAAAGTAAAACTTTCTCCCTACAGTTTCATCAGTGAAGTGATAATCCGATATGAAATTCGCCAGCAGACCGCTTATTTCCTTTGCGCGATCGTGACGATAGTAGTAATCGGCAAGTTCAAGGCATGAATCTATGTCATCCGGGCGGTTTCGTACGGCAGTGAGCAAACTGTCGAGGGAACGCGAGCGCCTTTCCTGCGCTGGTTGACGTTTTCGGCCGGTACGTTTTTTTTTACCAGCGGATTTGACTTTGTTTTTCTTCGATTTGGGCATACTTCATCCGGTTAAAGATACAAACCGCCAATTACTTTTCTCTTATCCGGGACAGTAACAACAACCATTTCAGAAGAGCCGTCAGACCTCAACCAGCTCCGTTTCCGCCGGTGTCATGGTCTCTTTTTGAGGAAGTTCGTCCATAATGAAATGCTTGACGCGGTAATCGGAATTGACCAGGACCAGTTGCTTGGCGAATCCGTTCTCTGTGTTGATCAGGATGGGGCCTTGCAGATTGATTGACATTTTTTTCGGATCTTCCGGCACCGTTACGACGACATAAGTCTCCACCGAAGACAATTCTTTGATTTCAAGCTCGGCTATTTCCTTCGGATTCACTTCGATGCGGTAATCCTTATAGAAAACCGCCGGGTTGATCACAATGAACGCGACATTCGGATCCTCGGTGGAATGCAGCCAGTGAAACGGTTCCATATCCTCTCCCTGGATGAGACAAAAACTCACCAGATGTTCAAAACCGAGAATCGGCCTCTGCATGGTAATAATCTTATCGTCCGGTATCTCCAACTGTCCGAATCTGACACTGTCAACTATCATATAATCCTATCCTTTGTGTGACTACTTCAGAAAGTTCAACAGGCTGGGCTGAATGATCTTGGCCGTGGCCATCAGCGATGCCTGATAGTTGGTTTCAAAAGTACTCAGGTCCGTTATCAATTTACTCATGTCGGCATCCTCGACACTCGCCAGCAATTCGGTATAGCTGAGTTCGGAATCCTGAAGTCGAGAAGCGGTGGTTTCAAGCCGCATGGCCCGCGCTCCGGCTTTGGCGCGAGTATCCAGAAGCTGCCCTATGGACAACTCCAGAGTTTCCAGAAGCAGGCGGGTGCCTTCCGGCTCGTTGTTGTGCAGCGAATTCGAAAGGGCAATCAGCGTCCCTATTATATCACTGGAGCCATAGATGCCCAGTTCTTTTGTTACACTATCACCAGTCGTGTCTTCTATTATCAAAGAGCGAATGGGGTCGTCATTGGAGATCTGGATGCCGCGACTGTCGGCATTTATCGAAGCGGTGATATCCAGCCCCAGATTATTGATCCGATCCAGAAGGTCCTGCACAGTTACCAGTGCAGGATCCGACAGATCAATAGTCCGGGTGATGTCTCCATGATGAATCACGATATTCCCGGGAGCAAATCCGTTGTTGAGGTTGAACTGACTGAGATTGGTGGCCGTTGTCATTTGGGGATCCAGGTCGCTGCCGATGTAATCATTGAAAAACTCCCCCAAAATCCCTAGATCAGAAGCAGTACTTCCTGAGGTTTCAGTAATCTCGAACGATACTCCCGGATTCAGATCGGTGCCGGTCAGGACCGGATCGATATCTCCCGCAATGCCCAGGCCGGCCGCTGTTGTTTCGTCGGCGCCGGTTTCGAGTACGCTTAGATTGAGCGGAGTACCGTTGGCGTCGGTGATCTCAAGACCTGTTCCGGCAGCGTTTATAGCCATCGAGACATTGGCCATCTCAGGCGGCATAGACGAGGCCATAGTCGTATTGAACTGTGAGATAATATCACCAATAGTCGCCGCACCTGAAAAATCTACTTCTACGTTTATTCCTGCGCCATCGGACAAAACTATTTTGCCGGGCTTCAAATCGACACCGTTGCGGTCGTTGAGCATAGTCAGCGAAGTGGTGTTACTGATCAGACCGGAGGGGGTAACCGTAAACTTCAACTCATTGCCGTTGGGGCCAAGCTCCGCGACCACATCGTTTATGCCGTCGGCGGCAAGTTGTGTGTTTATGGTCGTAATGACATCATCAAGTGTCACAGCCCCGCTCAGATCAATAGTCGAGTTCAGACCTAAGTTGCGGTCGGACAGAATAATTGTTCCGGGAGTCGCGCCGGTAGTCAAATCAACACCGTTGCCGTCATTCAATGTTGAAAGAAGCGTAGCGCCGGTGACTCCGATATTGACGTCGGCATTCTCACCCAGCACGGTCAACTGCCTAAGGAACACTTCCGCCCCGTTCAGATTGACCTGGAACCGGGAAGCAGAATCGATCTCAAATTCGATTTTGCCGGTATCACCCCGGTAGATGACACCATTGGTAAACGAGGAGAACGGCTTGCTGCGAGTCTGGTAACCGGCGAAAATACTTTTCCCGCCGATCTGACTATTGGCAATGTCAAGCATACTTTCGATTATGTCATCGATCTCTGTCGCCACTGCCTCGCGCTCGGAAGCGTCATAGGTATCGTTGGCCATGGTAACGGCCAGTTCCCTGGCCCGTGAAACCATTTCACCGAGACTGGACAGGGCGCTGTCGTAATTCTTCTGCCAATTCATGGCCGAATCAATGTTCATTCGATGTTGATCGATCCTGGCCAGTTCCCTGCGGTAGTCCATATCGCGCACCGTACCCAGCGGGTCGTCCGACGGCTTGTTGATCCGTCGACCGGTCGACATCTGGGTCTGCAGCTCAAAAAAACGGTTCAGCGAGCGCTGCATATTGAACACAACGCGACTGGCCAGCATATTGTTTGAGACACGCACGATTCTGCTCCCTGGCTATTCGGACTGACGGCCGCTGTTCTTACCGTGACCGCCGCCCTTATGAGGTCTTTTCCTCTGACGGTTGACCGTTTTGTAATCTATCCTCGGCGCTTTGACATCCTCGGATCCC
>JAJRTA010000097.1 GCA_024278515.1 Candidatus Zixiibacteriota bacterium | reverse complement strand
CCGTGTATGTCGATGCATGCAGCTCTGGCGAACCGGTTCCGTTCATATCTGTTGACTTCAATCCGTGACTTTGCGCCTTCAGGCAGGTCTTCGGGATTGGTGGCATCCTCCGTTGCAGCATCCTCAAGAGGCGTCAGTGCCAGAATTCCGGCAAGGAACCGGCCGCCCCAGTGCAACAGCTCTTTCTCTGTATCTTCCTCATCTTCCGTATTCACGGCCAAGGGCGTTTTTTCCAGTATCAACGCAAGGCGTTTCCAATCTGAAGGCCATGTTTCCGGTTGTGCGGGATCAACGTCATTACCGTTGACCTGCATCTTTACGATCCCCCGCTCTGCCCGCATTCGCTTGACCAGCCCTGAGAATACGGCTTTGTCCTCATCGGGTGCTTTTCCCATTTCTTCGATCACCGGTGCCGCAAACGATCCGGGAACAAACTCTCCTTTCAGACTGCGCCAGCCCAGGCTCAATCTGACGCAGAAACCATCATTTCTGTGGACATCCTCCGGGTAAAGCTCGACGTAGTCGTGACCGTCCTCATCCTGTTTTGAATGCCCGGCAAGCGGTAACCCGTAGTAGGCTGTCAGTTGTTTCGCTATTCGTTCTGCATCAGGCCGCTTCTTCATCTTCGTCCATCTCCGGCTCTGGCAAGTCCTCTACCAGCTTTCTCAGTAACCGCGAGAGCTCAAAACGCATTTCCTCAAAATGCTGTGCTGTCGCATCACTGATCGTGCTGTATTCGGCAACACAAAGACCCCAAAGCAGAGAATCCATTCCCTGTATTGTTACGCCCTGCGACAGGTTTGGCACATAGACCTTGTGGTAATACGGGTGCGCTGTATTTATCCGGACCGCTTGGTGCCCATCAATAATTGCCGGTTCGAACAATACGTTGTCATCCAGGCCATCGGCCGGCTGAACAAACATCTCTCCAGGCTTTGCCGCCTTCCCAACCTTAAGCTTCAGTCTGAATTGACCTTTCTTGTTTGTAACCTCGCAGTCACCAGTGTTGGGATTCAGCACAGTAATATTGGCTGTATCAAGATCCCCCTCTTTGGAACCGATGTTTCTGTTCGAGCTATCATGCGACCCGGCAGCTTTGTCCTTTGCTTTTCGATTCACACCTTGACGATAGCGTTTGTTGGCCTCTCTTCTGGGAGCAGTAAGAAATTCGTCTTTCAGAAAGGTCCAGAGACCTTCATTCAGGATAATCTGTGATTTCTTGATATCGATATGAAACGCTTCATCCAGCCGATGATCGAAAGAAAACTCTACCCTTAACAGAGTCCCGTGCGGTTCTTTTGAATACATGTTTAGCCAATCGGCATTGTGGATCAGCCTATTTTCACGGTATATATAAATACCCTGCCGTTCATTACTTATCTTGGCTGCTTTCGCACTTTCATCATCCGGAAAATCTTCTTTTCTTGGCAGAATATATGCGCGGACGCTGAATTCCGCCTGTTTGCCATTCTCGGTTTCTGTGGGAACGACCTGATCACCAACGAGGTCCGCAACGTCTTTGCAAAACGGGTCCCAGGCTGTGACCTGTTCGTTGTTAATCCGGATATCAATGTTGTCGGCTCGTTTATCATCATGGTCAAGAAACCGCTGGTAAACCATCGCAACATGCTCCCGCAGACTACCTATAATCTTCTGCAAAGCCGTCTGTGCTGGTTTCCCGCCGGGATCCTGATAGTCCTTCATCAACCGGTCAACACTACGCCATACAACCACTGTCCCGGCCCTTCCGGCCGCGACTGCATCAAGATGTTCAGTGTCTTCCTCGTCCGGCGTATCAGACAGTAAAACCTCCCACTTTCCCTCCCGGGCTACATGGTCAAGATCCCATGTCGCCTGCAGTGCCGGTTCATCCGCACTGCTCCGTGATAGGACGGACAGCTTCCGGCAAAAAGCGGTTGACGCCGTTTTCATTCCCAGTCCGAACTTGCCCAGGCTGGCAGCATTTGGCCGTCGATCTGAGCCATATCTCATGGCGTTGATCAGGTCGTCCCGGTTCATTCCGTATCCGTTATCCGCAATAGACACCAGGATGTTGCCCCGCAAATCCATGTCAATTCTTGCATCAACAATTGTGGCTTCTGCGGCTATCGAATTGTCGATGATGTCTGCAATAGCCGTGTTGAATTCATAACCTGTATCGCGCAAGCCCTCTATCAGACGTTTCGGGTCTGGTAAAACTTCGATTTCTTCGGCCATAATATTTCCTTTCAGATTTCTATGACTTTCCACGCAGAGCCAAGCCGCAGGACACCGTCCGTGCCCATACCGCTACCCCTCGCGCGCCTGTACTTCACATACCGTTTGCCTTCATCATCATGCTCCAGTATCAGTTCGTCGCCGGGCTTCAGGCCATTCGTTCTCATAAATGGCGTCATTCGGGTCAGGCGAAACTCGTTCCTGGTTCCGCCGAAAAACCTGTTGTTGTAATAAATAAAGGCGAATTCCCATCTTGTCTCGCTTTCATCGTAAAATGACAGGTGGTAACGGGGATTTTTTTCTGATCTGCCCAATGGCGGAAAAAAATGGAGAACATCCGGTTCCTTGGGCACCAAAATGCCCGCCTGGTGTGCCCCTGTATCTCCTGTGTCGTTCGCACTCAATACCTTGGTAATTGCGCGTGTTCTTTCCCTGTTCGCCATTACGGAGTCGTCCGTGCGGGTGACATTTGCAGTGCCCTGACAATGTCGTCGATTTCTTCATCCTTACCTGATACTCCAACGACGGCTGCTTCGGCCAGCTCGCGCTTCCGTTCAAGTCTCTGGTCTATAGCCTCTTCAACCGTATCAGCAACATACAACCGGTGTACTGTGACCGGCTTTTCCTGTCCCCTGCGGTACGCGCGAGCAGACGCTTGGTCTTCGACGGCCGGGTTCCACTCAAGCGTATAGTGAATGACATGATTTGCAGCGGTAATATTCAGTCCCGTGCCTGCAGCCCGCGGATTCAGGGATAAAAGAGCGGGGCCATTTACCGCTGAAAACCGGTCGATGGCGTCCTGCCTGTCCGGAACCGGTGTTCTTCCGTCAATCGATTCCGCAAATATGCCAAAACACTTGCACGTTTCCTCGACAATAAGATCGCTCATCCGGTTGTACGAAGTGAACACAAGCACCTTTTCTCCGTTATCAAAGATTTCCTCCAGGAGTTCCAGCAGACGTCTGAATTTACCGTAACTTTTCGGGTCCCCGGAGTCAGGTGTTTTTTCCGCAATCAACCATGGGTGTGAACAGAACATACGCAATCTGGTTAACGACACCAGGGACGCGGCCT
>JAJRTA010000096.1 GCA_024278515.1 Candidatus Zixiibacteriota bacterium | reverse complement strand
GGCTGAGCTTCGATGAGTTCACGCGTCAGGGCCGGTTCGGATGTGGTGAATGTTACAAGACTTTTCGCGGCGACCTTGAGAAGATCATGCGCAAAATACACGGCGCTTCCCTGCATCGCGGAAAAGCTCCCGCTTCGGATTTAACCAAACCGGACAGCAAACAGGCTATACCGGTGCGCGAGGAAGAAAGACTCGAAGCCGAGCTGAAAAAAGCGGTAGAAACTGAAGATTTTGAGCGAGCCGCCGAAATTCGCGATAAGCTCAAGACCATACGCGATTCGCTCTCAGTCAAGAGCTAAGTAAGAGGACAATGAGTGGTGGAAACGATGTTTGAAGAAATGGCCCGTACTCCGGCCGCCTGGCTCTCAGGCGAAGGACGAGAGTCTTCGGTGGTCCTGTCAAGCCGGGTTCGTCTGGCCCGCAATGTGGCCGGGTGCCTGTTCCCTGCTTCCGCCGACGCGGCCACCCGGGAGCGGGTTGTGAATTATTTTGACTCGACCCGTGCCCGCTCCAGGCTTTTGTCCGAGGGACTCTATTACAAGGCGAGTGATCTTAGTCGGCTGGATCAGGACTTCCTTGTAGAACGACACCTGATATCGCCCGGCTTTCTGAACGGAGAAAGCTCCAAGGCACTCTATATCAACCCGAACGAAAAGCTGTCGGTGATGATCAACGAGGAAGACCATCTGCGCGTGCAGGCGTTGTCGCCCGGCCTGGATCCGGAAGGAGCGTATGAGCTGGCAACCAAATATGACAGTGAAATATCAAATCATCTGGAATACGCTTATGATCCCGATTTCGGTTACCTGACCGCCTGTCCCACCAACGCCGGTACCGGTATGCGGGCCTCGGTTCTGATCCATCTGCCGGGACTCGTGCTGACTCGTGAGATCGACCGGGTCATCTCCCGTATCACCCACAGCGGACTGGCTGTCAGGGGCTTTTACGGTGAAGGCTCCGATGTGCTCGGCAATCTGTTTCAGTTGTCGAATCAGACCACGCTCGGGGTCACCGAGGAAGAGACCATCCGCCAGATCAACCGTATTGCCGACGAAATAATCGAACAGGAAGCCGCCGCCCGCCAGACCCTGGTCAACGAAGCGGCCGATATGATCGAAGACAAGATCTGGCGCGCCTACGGCATACTCAAACATGCCCGTGTGCTCACGTCCGACGAAGTAATGAACCTGCTGTCGGCTGTGCGACTCGGGCACACAATGAAGATCATCGATTTTCTGGACATAGCTCTGATCAATGAAATCCTGCTTTTGTCGCAGCCTTCGCATTTACAGAAATATTATGGACGCGAAATGGATTCCAACCGTCGGGATTTTGTACGAGCACAAATGGTTCGAGAGAAACTGCGCAAATGTGAAAGTTGAATACACACCAGCAAGCAGTAGTACTAAATATGAAGAAATGTTTTTTAATATACAGAGGAAGGACTTAACGAATGAATGAGATGTTCACCGAGCGTGCCCGCAAGGCGATTGAGTTCGCCCGTGAAGAAGCAACCCGCTTGCGACATGACTACATAGGGACCGAGCATCTCCTGTTGGGCCTTATCCGTCTGGGCGAGGGAACCGCCACGGATATAATCACCAACCTGGGCCTGGACCTGGCTGATCTGAAAGCGTCTATCGAGGATGTTGTTCAGCCGGCCGGGGGTACTATGACGATGGGCCAGCTTCCCCTGACCGCACGAGCCAAGAAAACGCTCGAAGTCTCCGGCCAGGAAGCGCGCGCCCTGAAATCGAAAGATATCGACACCGAACATATCCTGCTGGCTCTGCTGAAGGATGAAGAAGGTGTGGCCGCCCAGGTTCTGTCCACCTACGAGATCGACTACAAGGAAGCCTACGAAGAGCTGAAGAACGTACAGGACGGAAAGCCGTCATCGTTCAAGAAAAAGCGCAAGAAGTCGAAAACCCCCGCCCTGGATCACTTTGGACGTGATCTCACCGAGTTGGCGCGCCGCGGCAAGCTCGATCCGATTATCGGTCGCAACGAAGAAATCGAGCGCGTTGCCCAGGTCCTCTCCCGGCGCAAGAAAAACAATCCGGTGCTGATAGGTGAACCGGGCGTCGGCAAGACGGCTATTGTTGAGGGATTGGCTCAGCGAATCGTGGAAAACCGGGTGCCGCAGCTTCTGGAAAACAAACGAGTGGTCACGCTTGATATGGCTTCTCTGGTGGCCGGCACCAAGTACCGGGGCCAGTTCGAGGAACGCCTCAAAGCGGTAATGACCGAAATCATAAACGCCAACGACGTGATCATCTTCATTGATGAATTGCACACGATAGTCGGTGCCGGCGGCGCCGAGGGGTCTCTGGATGCCTCGAATATTTTCAAGCCGTCGCTCTCACGCGGTGAGCTGCGTTGTATCGGCGCAACGACCTTAAACGAATACCGCAAGTATATCGAAAAAGACGGCGCGCTGGAACGTCGTTTCCAGACGGTAATGGTCGAACCTCCCTCCGAGGAGGACACGATCAAGATACTTACCGGTCTGCGCCCCCGTTACGAGGAACATCACCAGTTGACAATCTCTGATGACGCCATCGAAGCGGCGGTGAAATTGTCGAACCGGTACGTGTCGGGCAAGTTCCAGCCGGACAAGGCTATCGACCTGATCGATGAAGCCGGGTCGCGCTCACACCTGTCCAGCTACACCCGCCCCAAAGAGTTCGCGGTTATTGAAAACGAGATTGTCGAACTGCAGCAGAAGAAAGAGCAGTCGGTCAAGAATCAGGCGTTTGAAACCGCCGCTCAACTGCGCGACGAAATCAAAGCTAAAAAAGACAAACTCGACCAGATGCAGAAACAGTGGGAAGCTGATCGTGAAGAGCAACAGATTGTTCTGAGCGCCGATGATGTCGCGTCGGTTTTGTCAAAAATGACCGGGATCCCGCTGTTCCGCCTTGAAGAGAGCGAATCCAAAAGGCTCCTGCGCATGGAAGAGGAGCTGGGCGCCACGATTATCGGACAGGAAGATGCGATTTCCACTATCGCCAAAGCGATCCGTCGTGCCCGGGCCGGGCTGGCCGACCCGCGTCGTCCCATTGGCACTTTTATGTTCCTGGGACCTACCGGTGTCGGAAAGACCGAACTGGCCCGCCAGCTTGCAAAGTTCCTGTTCGATGATGTCGATTCCCTGATCCGTATTGATATGTCAGAATATATGGAGAAATTCGCCGTCTCACGTCTGATCGGGGCTCCTCCCGGTTATGTCGGTTACGAAGAGGGCGGCCAGTTGACCGAGAAAGTACGCCGTAAACCATACTCGGTTGTTCTGCTTGATGAAATCGAGAAAGCGCACCCGGATGTATTCAATATCCTGTTGCAGCTTTTCGATGACGGCGCGCTGACCGATTCGTTCGGACGCAAAGTCGATTTCAAGAATACGGTGGTTATTATGACCTCCAATGTCGGCACCCGTGAGATTCGGAACGGCAAGACGGTCGGGTTCGATGCTCAGGAAGTTGAAGCCTCCCATGAAAACATGGAAAAGAAGATTCGGGATGAACTCAAGAAGCTGTTCAACCCGGAGCTTCTTAATCGTATCGATGAAACCCTGATTTTCCATTCGCTGGATATCGATCATATCAAAAAGATCATCCATATCCTGGTGGCTGAAGTGGCCAAACGGATGGCGGAAAAAGGTATCAGCTTCACGCTTACTCCCGAGGCCTGCGACTTCCTTGCCGAAAAGGGATTTGACCCGGCTTACGGCGCTCGTCCGCTCAAGCGGGCTCTGCAGAAATATCTCGAAGACCCGATGTCCGAAGAGATTCTGCGCGGCCAGTACGCGGGCGACTGCAACCTGATAGTAGGCGCCGGCGAAGACCAGCTTACTTTCACGTTCGACAAATCCGGCGGCTCCAAAAAAGACACACAGTCGGAGATCACCAACCATAAGTGACCTCTGTCTGGTATAAGCTGAAAATACACGGCCGGGAACAAAAACCCGGCCGTTTTTATTTCCTGCGGAATGCCTTAAGGGGCTACTAGCCAGTCACTTGCAGATTTCTCTTGCCATATTTCCGGGAATTGTTATAATTAACGGCTGTGCTCGCCGGGAAAAACCGGCGATATAGTTTATAGAGACGAAAAAAACATAAAAGATACCGAGGATTCGATGGCACACAAAAAAGGTGTTGGTTCTTCCAAAAACGGCCGTGACTCGAACGGCCAGCGACGGGGGACCAAAGTATACTCCGGTGAGGCGGTGCCGGCCGGATCGATTATTGTCCGGCAATGCGGCACCAGGATCAAGCCGGGCTACAACGTCGGCATTGGTAAAGACTGTACCTTGTTTGCCAAGGTGACCGGCGTAGTCAAATTTGAGCGGGTCGGTAAAAACCGCAAGCAGGTTTCTGTCTACGAATAAGACCATACCCGGAAAGATTACGACCAAAGTTATGACCTCCTACCGCACGGTTGGAGGTTTTTTTATGCCCGGATGGCCGTAATGTCATTGCATCCTGAGTTTTGACACGTATATTCATGCCCACTGTTATGAACCGATTGCTGGATGATCTCAACGAAGCCCAACGCGAAGCGGTCACAACCACCGAGGGTCCGCTTTTGATAATAGCCGGGGCCGGTTCGGGCAAAACACGGGTTCTTACCCGGCGGCTCGCTCATATCCTGTATGAACGGCTGGCCGAACCGTATCAGATTCTCGCGGTTACATTCACCAACAAAGCGGCGGGGGAAATGCAGGAACGAGTGGCCGCGCTTCTGGGCGGTCATCTTGAACAGCTATCGGTGTCGACTTTCCACTCTTTCTGCGCGCGGCTGCTTCGCCGCGAGGCGGGCGAGCTGGGGTACGATACCGGTTTCAACATTTTCGATGATATGGACTCAGTATCGCTGGTCAAATCCTGTATCGCCGAGCTGGGCATCAATGTCAACCAGTTTGTCCCCAAAGCTCAACGGCGCAAAATCTCCAACGCCAAGAATCGGATGATCTCCGCTGAAAACTATGCCTCGAGCGCATCCGGTTATTTCGAGGAAACCACCGCCCGTATTTATCAAAGGTACGAAGAACGACTGCGAGAATGCAATGCCATGGATTTTGACGATCTTCTTTTCAACACCGTGGTGTTGCTGAGATCCAACCAGGCTGTTGGTGATCGTTACCGCAACCGCTTCCGTTATGTCATGGTCGATGAATACCAGGACACCAACCATGTCCAGTACCTGATGCTTAAACATATTGTGGGAGCGCATAACAACATCTGCGTGGTCGGCGATGAAGACCAGTCGATCTATGGCTGGCGCGGAGCTGACATTCGGAATATTCTCGAATTTGAAAAAGATTACCCCGGCGCGAAGATTATTAAACTGGAACAGAATTACCGTTCAACCCGGATGATTCTGGGCGCGGCATCGGCCATGATCGCCAACAACCAGGCGCGCAAGGGGAAAACTCTTCACTCAACGGGAAATGTCGGCGAACCGGTGATGCTGGTGCTCACCGATAACGCCGAAAGTGAAGCTATGCGGGTAGCTGAGTTTATCGATCAGGAACGCTCACACACACCGCTCAATGAAATGGCTGTACTCTACCGCACCAACGCCCAGTCACGACCGTTCGAAGAACAATTCCGGCGGCTAAACCTGCCGTACCAGATTGTCGGCGGCATTGCTTTCTATCAGCGTAAAGAGATCAAGGATCTGCTGGCCTATATGAAACTGATCGCCAACCCGCGCGATGACGTATCGTTTATGAGGATCGTGAACTATCCCCGGCGCGGGATAGGTGAACGGACAACCAGTCTGATCTCTGAAGTCGCCCGCAGGGAGTCGCGCTCATGTTTCCAGACTGTCTGTGATGCGGCTCGCTATCCGGAGTTGAGCCGCGCTGCCGCCAAACTACGGCCTCTGGCCGATCTGATTACAAACTTTCAGGAGAAACAACAGGAGATGTCAGTTGATCTTCTGGTGGAAGAACTGGTTGAGGAACTAAAGCTGATCACGGTTCTGCTGGAGGAAGATGAGACTGTCGGTCGTACGCGGGTTGAAAATATCGAGGCATTTATCGAGGGCGCGGCCGCCTTTGCCCGGGCCAACGGAACTGTGACCCTGACTGAATACCTGGAATCTATTTCTCTGTACACCGACCTTGATGATTACAAGGAAACCGAAGACAAAATAACACTTTTGACTATCCATGCGGCCAAGGGACTCGAATACGACACCGTGTTTATCGTCGGCCTGGAAGAGGGACTTTTCCCGTTGCAGCGGGCGATTGAAGACCCTATGGAACTCGAGGAAGAACGTCGCCTCTTTTATGTAGGCGCTACCCGGGCGCGTAAACGGCTCTATCTTCTGACCGCTCGCAGTCGCTTTCGCTTCGGCGAAGTCACCTCGATCCCTTCCCGTTTTATCAAAGAAATACCGGAACAATACCTCGAATCCGTCCACTACCGCACCCGTCAGTTCCCCAAAAGCATTACTACCACCTCCCCCGGCGGCTCACGCTACAGAGCAGGGAAAAGACGACTGCCCACAGGAGCAGGGGATTCTGCCGACGACCTCACAGTTCCCGAAGGGGTCCATTACGAGTGGGACAACGATCATGCCGGACTGCAACCGGGGCGGATTGTCGAGCATCCGACCTTCGGGCGCGGCAAAATTATCGGCGCGGACGGCTTTGGAGAATCATTGCGTCTGGAGATCATGTTCAGCGGCATCGGTCTTAAGAAGATCATGGCCAAGTACGCACGTCTGAAAGTGGTGGGGTAGGCGTTTTTACCCAAGCACGACCGGGGACAAGAGTCATTCCAGAGTTCAGCGAACAAGCGGAACAACCGAAGGCGTGACGGGGGGTGTTCTTCACCGGCAAGATCATCAAACCCACCCCTGAATCCCCTCTCACGAGGGGACTTGGTATGAGGCTTCCTCTCGCAGAAGGGGACTTTGAGCAGGCCCCCTTAAAACACTGAGAACTTGAAATACTTTTTCGGGTTGGACTCGATGTCGGTAACAAGATTGTTGATCCGAACCATCAGATCGACCGCTTCGACATAGAGCGCGGTATCGGACACGAACAAACCCAGCGTGCCTTCGGCGGTGTTGATCTTGTATGCGATGCTGTCAAGTCGGGCCGTAGTCGCCGCAAGGTTGTCATACAGAGCCGGATCACTCATCAACCGTCCCAGCGTGCCGCTGTTGGAATCGACTCGATCAGCCAGGCTGGAGACAGCTTCGGAAGTCATTTCAATCGATTTAACTATCCGTTCCTGGTTTTTATGCAGAGCCGCTGTCAGCCTGGTCAGCCTTGCCGTCAGGGCGGCCAGATCGGTGTAGAGTTGATCGTCGGTGGCAAGTTTGCCCAGTGTTCCCTCACCGCGATTCATCCGAGCGAGTACATCATCGAGATTACTCACCATATCGGCCGCCTCTCCCAGCGCGCGTTCTCCCTCGAGGAACATCGCTTCGGCGCTGCCGGCGTCTTTCGAGGGTATAATAGCGCCGTCCTCGATAGGCAGCCCCCCAACACCAGGTATTACTTCAAGGTATTTATCGCCGAGAAACCCGATCGATCCCAGTTGAACCCGCGCGTCGTCGGTGATCATATTCCACACCGACTTTTTGACCCGACAGCGCACCTCGACCTGTCGCAGGGAATCGATATTGACAAACGACACTTCGCGCACATTTCCGATCTCCACACCGGCCATCCATACCGGCGAGCCCTTGACCAACCCGTTGACATTGGCTAAGTAACAAAGGAACTCACTCTTGGGATCGAAGATTGAAGTGCCGCCCCCCGTAAGCGAGGCCCAAAGGGCGATACCGATAGCAATGGTCAGCACTATACCCACTTTCAGCCCGCCCCAACTGGTCGCTGCTGAACGTTTCATCTGTCACAACCTCGCGTTTTCATATCTGAAATATAATGAACAGTCGAGCTGTCGCGAGTAAAAAACTGAATCATTCCGGTTCCTCTATGAACTTTCGTTTTACCACACCTTCCATCGACGACCTGAACGGGGCGAGAAAAGCCACCACCTGTTCGTCCCGGCTCTGCCTCAACTCTTTCAGCGTTCCATCGAAAACAACCTGCCCGCGCGAGATAACAACAAACCGGTCAGCCACAGCGAAAGCATCGGCTATCTGATGTGTCACGACAATCGAGGAAATCGACCGTTCCGTGTGCAGTTTGTTAATCAGATTGAGGATATTTCGAGTGGCGTATGGGTCCAACCCGGTAGTCGGCTCGTCGTACAGCATGATTTTCGGATCGGTCGACAAAAGCGCCCGTCCGATCGCCACCCGCCTGCGCATCCCGCCCGACAACTGATCGGGAAGTTTATCTATCAATTCATCGGCATCAAGACCGACAAAACCGAGCATGGTACGCGCCCGTTCTTCAATCTCGCGCCATTTGAGTTTGGTATGCTCGATCAGGTAGTAGCCGACATTCTCTCCGACCGTCAGAGAATCGAACAAAGCGCCATCCTGAAACACCATACCTATTTTCTTGCGAATTTCACGCAGTTCCGGCGGTGATATTCGGCAAACACTGCGGTGGTCCACCAGCACGTCACCCTGTTGCGGACACTCCAGGCCGAGTATCAGCCTCAGCACAGTGGACTTGCCCGAACCCGACGGACCCATGATAACTATCGCTTCCGAATCCTGCACAGTGAAGGAGACATCTTTCAACACCGGCTTGTCGCCATAGGAGAAATATACGTTCTTCAGCTCGATCATAGGTATCCCTTAATCCAGACAAACACGACGCGTGTGATGAAAAAGTTGACGATCAGGATAGTGATCGAGGTCATTACCACAGATTGCGTAGTGGCCCGGCCGACTCCCCGCGTGCCGCCCTCAGCCGTAAACCCCTTGTAGCAGGCCATGAAGGCAATCACCAGCGAGAATACGACCGGTTTCATCAGGCCCACGAACAGGTTACCGAAAATCAGCCGGTCGCGCACAGTCGCCCAGTAAACCGTACTGGTGACATGAGCGACATACACGGCGATCACCCAACCGCCGAGCAGAGCGATAGCATCGCAAATAACAGTAAGAGTCGGAACCATAGTTACCAGAGCAATCAACCTCGGCACGGCCAGTTTCTTTATCGGATCGATTCCGAACGCGCTCATGGCGTCAAGCTGATTGGCCGATTTCATCGCGCCGATTTCCGAGGTAATTCCTGCCGATACCCGCGCGGCAAACATCAACCCCGTCAGAACCGGCCCCAGCTCCCGGATTATCGATATTGACAGAATACGACCGAGGTAGTTCTTCGCCCCGAAATCAGCCAGTTCCATCGAGAAAGCAAAAGCAAACCCCTGCCCGGCGAAAATCCCGGTCAGAACCACGAGGTATAGCGAACCAACACCGATCATATACATCTGGTCCATCGTCTCGGTCAGATACCAGCGCCGGGTAAAAAGAGCCTGCACCATTATGACACTGAAAAAAAAGAGGCTTTGTGTTTCGTACACAAAGTTCTTAAACCAGTTGTATATTACTCGAATCAGAGTCATGTTTTCATCAAACTAACGATGGTCAGTGTACCGGCTAAGCAGGGTCAAGTCAAGGGTAAAACAGTGTCAAGGGGGAAAACAGGCTGTTGTTTCTACTGAAAAGTCATATATTGTGCCGGCACTTTTGGCCTTGTTTCATGTTAAAATGTACGCTGAACATGGTCGATCGAGCCAGGTTAAAATCGAAGTGACCGAGGTCTGATTTGAACGAAACAAAGAAAAAACGCGGACACGCCATCGCTCTTTTCTCCGGCGGTCTGGATTCCGCCCTGGCTATTCTCCTGATGCTGAAACAGGATATAGAAGTCACTGCTTTGACTTTTATGACTCACTTCGGTTGTGACCTGGGTGACCGCTCCTCCTGCGGTTCCAATCCTTACCCGGCGGCTGAGAAATTCGGTTTCAACGTAAAGCTGATGCATCTCGGTGAGAAGTTTGTCGACATCGTCAGGAATCCCCGGTTCGGGCGCGGCAAAAATATGAATCCGTGCACCGATTGCCGGATCCTGATGCTGCGTGAGGCGCGCGAATTCATGGAAATGTCCGGGGCGGATTTTGTGGTCACCGGCGAAGTCATGGGTCAGCGTCCCATGTCGCAGGTAAGGGACAAGCTGTTCCTCACTATCAAACAATCCGGGCTTAAGGGAAAACTGCTTCGTCCCCTATCGGCTAAGCTTCTTCCCCCCACCGAGGCGGAGCTGAGCGGCCTGGTGGACCGTGAGCAGCTTGAGGGAATCTCCGGCCGTTCCCGTAAGCGACAGATGGAGCTGGCTGAAGAATTCGGACTGGACGACTACCCCTCCCCTGCCTCGGGCTGTCTTTTGACCGACTCGGCCTATTCCGGACGGTTACGTGATCTGCTTGCTCATGCCGACCGCATCTCTTTCAATGATCTCAATCTGCTTCGCGCCGGCAGGCATTTCCGCCTGAATCCGCAAGCGAAAATCGTGGTGGGACGGCACGAGTCCGATAATCGTACGATTGCCGCCTGCGCCGGACCGGAACAGCTTCGTCTTGAAGCTGAAGGCATCGGCTCACCGCTGACGCTCCTTATCGGTGATGACAGTGCGGAGTCGATCAACAAGGCGGCCGCTCTGACCGCCCGCTACTCAGCCGGACGTAAACAGCCGACAGTTGAGATTACAGTACGTTCGGGTAACGCCATACAGAAAATCTCGGTCAAGCCGGCCACTGCCGAAGAAATCGGCGCCGTGCCGGTCGGTTGAATCGACCCGATAACAAACAATACAGCCAATCATTGACAACCAACGAGTCACAGGTTTTCTTGCCTCTGATCGATAACGAATCTCTCTTTCACGGAGGAACCAAAGATGCCACAAGTTAAATTTCTCGGACATGCGTGTGTCAGTATCACTCAGGACGATCACCGGCTGATCATCGACCCATTTCTGAATGACAACCCGCAGGCGGCGGTCAAAGCTGATGATATCGATGTCAACTATGTTCTGATCACCCACGGACACGGCGACCATGTCGGCGACGGCATTACGATTGCCAAACGTTGCAACGCCACTGTCATTGCCAGCTTCGAGCTGGCCAATATGTGTGCTAAGGAAGGTTGCACTATTCACCCGATGCATATCGGCGGCAGGTTCAATTTCGATTTCGGCTGGGTGAAACTGACCATAGCGCATCACGGCGGCGGCCACGGCGAGGATGCTTCCCGCTACACCGGTCCGCCGGTCGGCTTTCTGGTCAACATCGGCGGTAAGACAATCTATCATCCCGGAGATACCGGACTGTTTTATGACATGAAACTGATCGGCGACCGCCACCGGATCGACCTTGCCTTCCTGCCGATTGGTGACAATTTCACTATGGGCGTTGATGATGCTGTCACAGCCGCGGAGTTTTTGCAGGCGGGAAAAGTTGTGCCGTTTCATTACAGCACATGGCCGGTGATCGAAGGCAGCCCGGAGGAGTTCGCGGCGAAAGTAAAGGGCTCGGAAGTTGTGATTCTGAATCCGGGCGAGTCCGTTGATCTGTAGCCTTCGAATTTGTCGACAGTCCTGAAGTATATACACAAGACAGCAGGACTTCGAACTAATACAGAAAGGCCCCTGATATGAACGAACCGAATACAACCAGTCCGATGTATTGTCCCCGGTGTCACACCCCGCTTGACTATGTCGGGACCAAGAAGTTTCACGAAGGAACCAACTGGGGATTCTTTGGAGAAATCGGCGAGCTGTTTGTCAAGAAAGAGCATTTCGACGTTTACTGTTGCCCGCGCTGCGGCCGGGTGGAGTTGTTTGTCGACGGCATCGGCGAAGAGTTTCGCCCGCATTGAGATCCAGCCTGGTAATAACAGTAAATATTTTGAACAATACTGTTTGGAGTGTCGTAAGTACCTGAAAAGGAGAATTGCAGGTTGGAAAAACAAGTGACAGACAATAATAGGCCCTGGTTTGAAGAGGACGGCTTCTGGGAAGATGTCGAGTCTCTCATATTCGGTAAGAAGCGAATCGAAGTGGCCGGTGATGAAGTCTCGCAGTTGATCAAACTTTTCGACCTCGATCCTTCGATGAGAGTTCTCGATATGTGTTGCGGTGTCGGTCGACATGCTTTGGAATTCGCCCGGCGCAGGTTCGATGTTACCGGCGTGGACAGAACCGAACGCTACATAAACCGTGCCTCGGCCCGGGCTTCCGATGACAACCTTGACATCAGGTTCGTGTGTGAGGATATCAGGAGATTCTGCGAGCCTGAAAGTTACGACATAGTACTCAATATGTTCACCTCGTTCGGCTATTTCGAGGATCCGGCGGAAGACCGAGTGGCCGGTCTTAACCTTTTCAAGTCCCTGAAGAAAGATGGTGTGCTCATCATGGATTCCATCGGCAAGGAAATAATCGCACGCATCTTTCACGCCCGCGACTGGCATGAACACGAAGACGGCACCATTATCCTCGAAGAACGTCGCACCGCCAACGACTGGAGCTGGATGGAAAACCGCTGGATCATATTCCGGGACGGTCGTCGCTTCGAACGGTTTTTCTGCCATCGTCCCTTTTCCGCGTCCGAGCTGAAGACACTGTTGCTTGACATAGGCTTCAGTACGGCTAAAGCGTACGGTGACCTTGAGGGTTCTCCTTACGATCATCGGGCCAAACGGCTGATCATTGAAGCAAGAAAATAGACCCTCCCGTTGGGACAAAAAAACGGGCTGCCGACAGGCAACCCGTTTGATTGAATCCATTTACAGGCAATAATCATTCAACTTTGGTCGAAGACCAGTCCATCGCGGCAAGCTGTGAATACAGGTTCCAGCGACGGTCAACATCCTGTTGGCCGAGCTTCAAAAGCTCTCGCGCCCGTTCCGGGTTGGAGCTCTTGAGCGTACGGAACCGGTTTTCAGCATAGGCGTACTCTTCAAAGGGGATCGAAGGAGCCTTGCAATCAAGTTGCAGCGGGTTCCTGCCTTCGGCGATGCGGTCCGGGTTGTAGCGGTACAACAACCAGTGACCTGATTTCACCGCCCGTTCCTCGGCTTCGAGACCGAGAGCCATGTTGATACCATGAGCAATACAATGACTGTAGGCAATAATACATGACGGGCCGTTGAACGCCTCGGCTTCGGCAAACGCCTTGACGGTCTGGTTGTGACTGGCCCCGATCGCCACCTGGGCTACATAGACCGAGCCGTACGACATCAGTATCATGCCGAGGTCTTTCTTGGAACCCGGCTTACCGGCCGCGGCAAACTTAGCGGTCGATCCGCGCGGAGTCGCTTTGGACATCTGCCCGCCGGTGTTCGAGTACACTTCGGTGTCAAGAACGAGGAGATTGACATTTTTACCGGAAGCCATAACATGATCCAGCCCGCCGAAGCCTATGTCATAGGCCCAGCCGTCACCACCAATCCCCCAGATCGATTTATTTACGAGGAAATCCGCAACATTGAGCAGCGCTTTCGCCCGGTCATCGGAACTCATCTTTTTCAGTTTCTCTTTGAGCGCCACGACACGACCACGCTGCGACTCGATCCCTTCCTGCGTCGATTGATCCGCCTTGACAAAATCATCAAGCATCTCAGGCGCCAGTTCCCGCACCAGCTCAAGAGCATACACCTGAAGCCGGTCGGCGGTCAGACGCATACCCATCGCGAATTCGGCACAGTCCTCAAACAGCGAGTTCGACCAGGCCGGTCCGAGACCATCCGAACGAACCGTGTAAGGCGTGGTGGGAAGATTGCCGCCGTAGATCGAACTGCAGCCGGTAGCGTTGCCGCAAATAGCGCGATCACCATACATCTGAGTCATTAACTTGATGTACGGCGTCTCGCCGCAACCGGAGCAGGCCCCCGAGAACTCAAAGAGCGGCTTGACAAACTGTGAGCCTTTGGTCGTGTTGACTTTGTACAGTGCCGGATCGGTTTCCGGAAGCTCGTTCACGAAGAAATCCCAGTTCTTCGCTTCTTTCTCGCGGAGCGGCGCCTGCAGAGCCATGTTAATCGCCTTGCGGTCCGTTTTGTTGCCGTCAGCATCTTTTACATAAGCCGGACAGGCGTGAACACAGATCTCACACCCGGTACAATCTTCGGGAGCCACTTGCAAAGCGTAAATCATGCCCTTGTGCGGCTTCATCGCTTCAATAGACTTGAAATCAGCCGGGGCGTTTTTCAGTTCGTCAGCATCGAACAGCTTCGGACGAATCGCCGCATGAGGACAGACGATTGAACAGATATTACACTGGATACACGCCTCCGGTTCCCATACCGGAATCTCCACTGCGATATTACGTTTCTCCCACTGCGTTGTAGCGGTCGGGTAGGTGCCGTCATCGGGTAACGCCGAAACCGGCAACTGCTCACCACGTCCGGCGATGATCTCCGCCGTGACATTGCGTACGAAATCAGGCGCATTGTCCGGTACGGTAGGCGGCATGTATTTCTTGCTGGTTACCTTGTCCGGATAATCGACTTTGTGCAGCGCGCCCATAGCGCCGTCAACCGCGGCATAGTTCATGTTGACGACCTTCTCCCCCTTGGAGCCATAGGTCTTAAGTATTGCATCCTTGATCGCTTTGACAGCTTTGTCTTTAGGAAGAATTTCGGAGATCATGAAAAACGCGGTCTGCATAATCATGTTGATTCGAGCGCCCAGGCCGAGTCCCCTGGCCAGTGCGATGGCATCGATAACATAAAACGACGCCCTCTTCTCGATCAGTTGTTTCTGCACCTCGTTGGGCAGTTCATCCCAAACTCTGTCGGGACCGAACGGCGCATTCAAAAGGAACGTACCCCCTTCGCACAGCCGGGAAAGCATATCATACTTCTCAAGGAACGAGAAGTTATGACAGGCCACAAACTGGGCGGAACCGATCAGGTACGGTTTGCGAATCAGCTTCTTGCCGAATCGAACATGCGACACTGTAACCGCGCCGGCTTTCTTGGAGTCATAGACGAAGTAACCCTGTGCGTAGTTGTCCGTATTCTCACCAATGATCTTGATCGAGTTCTTGTTGGCGCCCACTGTTCCGTCCGCACCCAGACCATAGAACAGGCCGCGGAAATTGTCGCCTTCGAGGTCGAACGAATAGTCCGGTTCCAGCGATGTCATTGTAACATCGTCTTTGATGCCGACGGTGAAGTGATTTTTCGGGGCGTCGTTCTTCAGATTATCAAAAACCGCTTTGGCCATGGGCGGGTTGAATTCAGCCGAACCCAGGCCGTAGCGTCCGCCAACTACCACGGGGCGTTCGCTCGGACGTGTCCAGTTGTTGTCATAAGCTTCGCTCAAAGCCGATTGGACATCGGTGTACATCGGTTCGCCGACGCCGCCCGGTTCCTTGGTCCGGTCGAGCACGGCTATTTTCTTCACTGTCGAAGGCAGAGCGGCAACGAATGCTTCAGAGGCGAAAGGACGGTACAAACGGACCTTGATCAAACCGATTTTTTCACCGCGACCGACCAGTTCGTCAACTGTCTCATGAACAACCTCGGCGCCGGTGCCCATAATCACAACCACACGCTCCGCTTCCGGATGCCCTATATAATCGAACAGATGATAGCTGCGACCCATTACCTCGGCAAACTTATCCATCTGTTTCTGGACAATCCCGGGGGCTGCAAGATAATATTTGTTGATCGTTTCACGCGACTGGAAGAATACATCCGGATTCTGTGAAGTTCCTTTGATCGTCGGATGATCCGGTGACAAAGCCCGCAACCTGTGTTGGCTGACCAGGTCTTCTGGCAACAGAGCGCGCATATCATCAAAAGTAATCTGCTCGACTTTCTGGACTTCATGTGAGGTACGGAAACCGTCGAAGAAATGCACAAACGGCACCCGGCTTTCAAGCGAGGCCGCCTGGGCGATCAAGGCCATGTCCATAACTTCCTGTACCGACCCGGAGGCGATCAGGCCAAACCCGGTCGACCGGGTCGCCATAACGTCGGAATGATCACCGAAAATCGACAAGGCGTGAGTAGCCACCGCCCGCGCCGACACATGAAACACAGTCGGGGTCATCTCACCGGCAATCTTGAACATGTTGGGGATCATCAACAGAAGTCCCTGCGAGGCCGTGAATGTCGTGGTCAAAGCGCCGGTGGTCAAAGCGCCGTGCACGGCACCGGCGGCGCCGGCCTCGGACTGCATCTCGACCACATCGGGCACGCTGCCCCAGATATTCGTTTCGCCGCGGGCTGATTTCTCGTCAGCTTCCTCCCCCATATTGGACGAGGGAGTGATCGGATAAATGGCGATCACTTCATTGGTGGCGTGCGCGACATAAGCGGCGGCCGTGTTGCCGTCGATCGTCACCATCCTGCGACGGGCTTTCCCATTCGCCACTTCTTCTTTTTCTATCGTCTGAACATCTTCGTCGGTCATTTTATTCTTCCCGTTATGTCTTCGTGTTCTTACATATCCTTATACATCGGCAACTTATTCCGACTTTGAAACAGTAATTTCTTTTTGTGCCTGGTATTTCCCTGATTTGTCGGCGTATGACGTGATACATTCCTCGCTTGCTTCCAGAAACAAAAGCTGAGCTATCCCCTGATTGGCGTGAACCCGGGCCGGCACCGGTGAACTGTTGGTGAGACTGACCGTAGCATACCCTTCCCACTCCGGTTCAAACGGTGTAACATTGACAATCAAACCCATCCTCGCATAGGTCGATTTGCCGAAACAGATGGTCAGGATGTCGCGGGGTATTTTGAAATACTCTACAGTACGAGCCAGAACAAACGAATTCGGCTGTATAAGAATCGAATCAGCCTTCACATCGCGGTAATGCTCCGGGGTCATCCGGACCGGATCAAGTTCTGTGATTCTGTCGGTATCAAGAATCTTGAATTCATCGGAGATACGGAAGTCATATCCGTAGGATGAGGTGCCATAGCTTACCCCCTGACGAATCTGAGACGGCTCAAACGGCTTAATCATCTCATAATCGCGAGCCATTTCAATTATCCAATGATCTGATTTCACGGGCATGGTTACTTACAATCCTTTCGACCGTTCTTTACCAGCCCGGAAGATACAGAGCGAATCGGCGTATGTAAACCTAAATACCTCTAATTGGCCGTAGTCTGAGAATCGTATTCGACCTGTTTGGACCGTTCTAAAGACACCAGGTCTTCCAGCGTGTGACCGACAAAAACATCCAGCATCTGTTTCTCGGCAGTAGCCAGCAAATCTCGCATGGCGCATCTGGGCGCCCTCGGACAACTGTCCGGATCAGGTATACATTTAGTCAGATGATACGGTCCCTGGATAGATTCAAGCACATCCTTGACCGTAATATCACAGGGCTCCTTGGCCAGAGTAAACCCGCCTCTTACACCTCGATGCGACCTTAGAATTCCGGAACGCGACAACGCCTGAAAAATCTTCGCCAAAAATTTCTCCGGGATTTCTCTTGCCTCTGAGATCTCCGACAAAGGAGTAACTTTCCCCTGACCTTTGACGGCCAGATGCAGTACTCCCTGCATCCCGTATTCTTCAGCTTTTGTAAACTGCATATTTACCTCTCTATATCTGAGCCGCGGACCATTGCAAGCCGGTTAAACACGGCCTGTAATGACTTTATTTACTTTGACAATATACTCTGATTTGGATTCACGTCAACCTGAATTGGTGACTTTTTTCACAAATTATATAAGTTTCCATACTTGATTGGACCTATCAAAAAAAGTCTACTTGCGTAGTATTATTATATTAGTTATTGTTAGAACAGAACTTAAGAGCGAGGCCGAACATGATGATTGAGAAAAATGGCACAAGCGCAGGTCTAAAGATTGTCTATACCGGCAATGGTAAAGGAAAAACTACCGCCGCCCTGGGTATGTGTGTCAGAGCAGCCGGTTACAACTGGAAAATCTGCCTGATCCAGTTTGTCAAAGGAAGCTGGAAATACGGCGAACTCGAAGGAGTCAAACGACTCGAACCAAATCTGGAACTGCACACGGTGGGCGAAGGGTTTGTCGGTATTGTCGATGACGATAAAGATATCGAAGTACACAAAAAAGCGGCATCCGAGGGTCTCGATTTCGCTTCCGAAAAAATCAAATCAGGTGAGTTTCAACTGATAATTCTGGACGAACTGAATGTCGCCCTGAAACTGGGGCTGGTCACGAGAGAATCTGTTGAACAATTACTGGATAACTGCCCCGACTCACTCCATCTGGTCATAACCGGTCGGGACGCCCCCGGCTGGCTTATCGAGCAAGCCGACCTTGTTACGGAAATGACTGAGATTAAGCACCCCTTCCAGAACGGCCTCCCGGCTCAAAAAGGGATCGACTGGTGATTATCGGCGTCACCGGCGCCTGCGGGTTTGTCGGACAACATCTGACGGAAAGACTGCTGGCCGACGGTCACAAAGTCCGGGCGCTGGCACACCAAAAAAATCTCGAAAATACTGCCTCTGAAAATCTGGAAATACTACCGGCTGATGTAACCGACCCTCAAACTCTCCACGATAGCTTTCAGGAATGTGATATCGTCTGCCATCTCGTAGGGTTGATAGCCGAAACACGGACACAGACATTCGACAGGGTTGTTGCACAGGGAACAATCAATATAGTCGAGGCATGCAAGCGGAGTTCCGTCCGCCGCATTATCTATATTTCCGCGATCGGCACGGAGAAAAACGCTTTATCCAGATACCATCGCACAAAGTATCAGGCGGAACAGGCGATTATCAACTCGGGGCTTCAGTATGTTATCTTAAGGCCGTCGGTAATCTTCGGTCCGGGTGACGGGTTTATCAGTATGCTCGAACGAATGATTCGCCTCTCACCGATAACGCCGGTTATCGGCTCCGGAAGATATAAGCTGCAACCGGTTTTTATCGATGACCTCACTGCTGTTATTTCCCGCGCGGTATCAAACGACATCGGGCTCGGTCAGATAATTGAGATCGGCGGACCGGAAAAACTTGAGTTTCTCGAAATCCTGAATATCATTAAACGCATGTCCGGGCGAAGAAGAATGAACCTTCATCTCCCGTTGGTGTTTATAAAGCTGATGGCTCGCCTGATGGAGACGGTGCTGAAACCGGCGCCGCTGACTACCGACCAGCTTCTTATGATGGAGGCAGGCAACGTGGTGACCTCAGCGTCGACTATCGATCTGTTCGGAGTGAAGCCGGTCAAACTGGAAGATGGTTTGAAAAAGTATATGAGGAAATGATCATGGCAGAAACAAAAGATTACGATATCGTTATAGTAGGCGGCGGACCGGGCGGACTTACCGCCGGGTTGTACGGCGCGCGCGCCATGCGCAAAACCGTTGTGCTGGAGAAAGCGCTTCCCGGAGGCCAGATCGCCAATACCGAAGAGGTCGAGGACTATCCCGGTTTTGAACATATCTCCGGCGCCGAGCTGGCCATGAAAATGGCCGAACACGCCAAAAAGTTCGGCATGGAAATGGTCACCGAGGATGTCGAGGAAGTTTATGTCGACGGCAACCACCGTGTCGCCAGGTGTGCTTCCGGGAACCTGTACCGGGGGAAAGCGGTAATTCTCTCCACCGGAGGCTCACCGGTAAAGCTGGGTGTTCCGGGAGAAGAAGAATACACCGGCAAAGGAGTATCATACTGCGCCATTTGTGACGGCGCGTTCTTCCGCAATCAGGTTATTGCGGTTGTAGGCGGTGGTGATGCGGCTGTGGAGGAAGCCGGGTTTCTGACCAAGTTCGGCAGCAAGGTCTATGTCATCCATCGCCGTGATGAGCTTCGCGCCGCCAAGATTGTCCAGAAACGAGCCTTCACCAATCCGAAACTCGAGTTCATCTGGGACACTGTCGTCGAATCGATCAACGGCAACGACAAACAGGTTACCGGCCTCTCTTTGAAGAATGTCAAGACAGGCGAAAAATCAACCCTGGAAGTCGGCGCCTGTTTCCCGTTCTTGGGTTTCCGTCCGAACAGCGACATCACTCGTGAAGCGATACGCAAAGATCAGGGCGGCTACATTATCACTGATTTCAAGATGGAGACCTCGATCAAAGGCGTGTTCGCCTGTGGTGATGTACGCGCGCAGTTGGTCCGCCAGATTACCAACGCGGTTGGTGACGGCACTACCGCCGCTGTCGCCGCCGAGAAGTACATCGAAGAGATGGAAGATCACGGGTAGCTCTTCGCCCTGCCGGCACAATATACATTTTTCGTGTACAGTGGACATCCCCATCCACTGCGCGTCAGCGAATGGGGACGTACGTAACGCAAGAGTATCAGTCTGGATTCCGGGTCAAGGCCCGGAATGACAGAGTGACAAGAACACTGCTGACATCGTTGGTGGCCCGCCGTTCACGGTGGGGCTTTTCGTGCGTAGTGGACACCACCATCTACTGCGTGTCAGCGCAAGAACGTACGCAACGTACGAAACAACCAGATGACTGCGTCCGCCGTGATGACATTAAAGCCGTGATAAATCCCAGAGTGTGCTAACCACTTCTAACGTGCGCCCCCTGCAACGGTTGTCTTTCTCCTTCTCTCAAACACAGATCTACCGTATAATCTCCAAAAGGAAACTGTTACTCCGGAGGTGAGATGTATCGACAAATGTCGTTTACACTGATAATCATTCTGGCCGGAATTACGGCCACGTTATCGTTCGCTCAGCGGCCGAAGCCTAAAGAAGAAGAAATACGCGGGCATACGATGTACACGCTCATGGAGCCGGGCGCTATCCCGGCCATATTCGAGCCTGAGTTTGTGTCGTTCGAGGTCGCCGACTCATTCTATTATGACAACGAACCGCTTATCGCCGTTTCCTCCGGCGATGAGGCGCGAGGTTACAGCATCTGGCATCTGGACCGGCATGAGGTGGTCAATGACGTGATCGGAGGAACCGTAATCGCCGTCACCTGGTGACCGCTTTGTTACACCGGCATAGTTTATGCCTCAGAAATCGACGGACAACGTTTCACTTTCCAGGCCTCCGGATCACTCTGGCAGGATGCCCTGGTGCTGCACGACCGTGAGACCGGTTCGCTCTGGCCGCAACCGTGGGGCGAATGTTTCAAAGGTCCCGCCGAGGTGAAAAAGCTGACCGAGTACCCGTCCATCCACACCACTTATTCCGAATTCAAGAAGCTCTATCCACACGGGAAACTTCTCAGGAAACCGGAGAAGGGCGAGCCTGGTTCGCCGTACGCGAAATATTTCGATGATCCCGAGAAGCTCGGCATGTTCGGTCGACTCGACAACTACGAGCGGCTCCGGGGAAAGGATAAAGTTTTCGGTATTCGTCGCGGCGTCAAGCAGGTGGCGGTATCGCTGGATTATCTCAAGGCCAACGGCAAGGCCATGATAACCGGCCTCGGCGACCCTGTTGTAGTCACATACGATCCCACCGGTGAAACCGTGTCCGCTTTCGTATTCGAGGGGGACCAACGTGCTTTGGTCAAGGGTCTGCAAGCGGCCACAGGTCGCCTTATCGCTCCCGGCGGCGGCACTGTATGGTGTTCCCGGACGGGCAAAGTCATGGAAGGCAAAGGGAGAGACCTTACGATCATCCCCACCATGACCGCGTACTGGTTTGCCTGGTTGTCATTCTTCCAGGATACGAAGTTGATCAATTAACTGAATTGCATCTCAGGATTTCTACTCCGGCGAAAGTAAAACATAAACGCCGTTAATCAACATACCTACAAGGTGCCGTCTCGATG
>JAJRTA010000095.1 GCA_024278515.1 Candidatus Zixiibacteriota bacterium | reverse complement strand
GCCGACGGCGATGTCTACTGGGAGACCGAACTTGGTAAGGGACGTCCCGGCTGGCATATCGAATGCTCGGCTATGTCCACCAAATACCTCGGCAATCATTTTGACATTCACACCGGCGGCGTGGACAACATGTTCCCCCACCACGAGAATGAAATCGCCCAGACGGAAGGAGCCACCGGCGAAAAGTTCGTCAACTACTGGCTGCACTGTGAGTACCTGATTGTCGATGGACGCAAGATGTCCAAGTCGCTCGGTAATTTCTACACTCTGCGCGATATTATAGATAAAGGGCACTCACCGACATCGGTGCGTTACTTGCTGATGGCCACTCATTACCGCCAGCAGCTCAATTTCACATTCGACGGCCTCGATGCCGCGGCCAGGGCGCTTGAGCGATACAACGATTTCTTCAACAATCTGGCTGACTATCCCGGTAGTGAGTCCGGGGGACAGGCGGATCAGTTTATTGAAAAGGCGCAGGCTTCGTTTGAAGAGTCACTCGATGACGACCTGAACATTTCCGGCGCCCTCGGTGCCGTGTTTGACTTCATCCGGGATATCAATCGTCTGAAAGCGGCTGAGAAGTTGACCGCAACCGAACGCGATAAAGCGCTTGAGACGATCGAACGGTTTGACACCGTACTTAATTTCAGACAAAAAAACGAGACGGTCGATAGTGAGATAGAAGCGCTGATCGAAAAACGACAACAGGCCCGCAAAGCCAAAGACTTCGCGCTGGCCGATAAGATCCGCGACGACCTTCTGGCTAAGGGGATAGTGCTCGAAGACACACCGCAGGGGGTTCGGTATAAGCGCAAGGGCTGACCCACTGGTTGAGGCAGCACTCTTGACAAAATGTCTTAAAACGTTTTCTTGACTCCCGCTATTCGTATGCCGGCGTAGCTCAGATGGTAGAGCAGCTGATTTGTAATCAGCAGGTCATCGGTTCGATCCCGGTCGCCGGCTATGTTGTTTTATACTTTTACCTGCCTTGATTCTCATTGTGCAATTCCTTCCAATCTCAAACTTGCTTCCTATTTGACTACTTCATAGATTCAGGTCTGACTGAGAGCCGGAAACAACGATTGATTAACAGATGGCTGTAATCGAAATACAAGACCTCACCAAGATTTACCGCACCGGTATGCGCAAAGGGGATATTGTAGCGGTCGACAACCTCAACTTAGGCATTGAAATGGGAGAGATATTCGGCTTACTCGGGCCCAACGGCGCCGGCAAAACGACACTGTTCAAGGTCCTGCTCAATCTGACCCCGGCTACTTCCGGCGATGCCAGGCTGTTCGGCCGTTCGCCGTCAGACCCCCGGTCACGGCTCCAGGTCGGTTATTTGCCGGAGAACCATCGTTTCCCGTACCATTTGACCGGTTTGGGACTGCTTGAATTAACCGGGCGCATGTACGGGATGAAGCAGGCTCTTATAGAAACACGGGCCGAGGAGTTGCTCGAAGTAGTCGGTATGACCAAATGGGCCGACACCAAACTGCGCAAATACTCCAAAGGGATGGGTCAGCGGATCGGGCTGGCCCAGGCCATGATATCCGACCCTGACGTACTTTTGCTGGACGAACCGACCGACGGTGTGGATCCGGTCGGCAAGATCGAGCTTCGCAAAGTGATGGAGCGAATTCGAGCCGACGGCAAGACGATAGTCCTCAACAGTCATCTGCTGTCAGAGGTGGAGTCGGTCGCTGACCGGGTGGCGATCCTTTCGCGGGGACGACTGGTGCGGGTAGGTACGGTTGAAGAACTGACCAGTCGCAAAAGTCAGTACGAAATCGAAGCCGACCTCGGTAACAGACTGTTGAAGATTCCGGAAGAGATCGGCAAAACGATTGTTGTCACCTCGCGCGGCATGACGGTCGAACTGGTCAAAAAAGAGTACATCAACGATGTGATAGATATCCTGCGTATGAAGAAGGTTTCGATCAGTGCTGTCAAACCACTGAAAATCAGTCTCGAGCAGTCTTTCCTGGAGACGATCAGCTCCGCTTCTGAAAAAGAGGGGACCGCATGAGAGGCATACTTTCCGACACGATTGCCGAGATGCTCGACCGCAAAACGATCTGGATTTATTCCGGCATTACCCTGGTTGGAGTTCTGGTCGTGATAGCTATGCGCGCCCTCGAGATGAATTTTCAGATGGAAGGCATGAACCCGCAGGGGCTGGAGGGGATGCAGGATTATCCGCGGCTCTGGTTTTACAACAAGTTCATGTACTATCTTGTTCTTCTTTCCGTCCTGTTGTCGGCGGGCTCGTTTCCGAATATGCTGACCAGGGGGCGGGTCGATTATTATCTTTCGAAACCGCTCTCCCGGCGTCGGCATCTGGCAACAAAGACAGCAGCGCTATGGATAGTCTATGGGACATTGATAACTGTTTCTATGCTGGTAGTCGGCGGGATTGGCGGGCTGACCCTGGGGACTTTCGATATCGGCCTGATTTACATTATCCTTACCAACCTGCTGGCTTTGTTCATCTGGCTCACTGTAACCACGCTGGCGTCGGTCTGGGCCGGTTCTGCGCCGGTCAGCATTCTTGCTGTTTTTATGATCTGGCTTCTGCAACAGGTGCTGTCTCTGCACGAACTGTTCGCGAAACTGGTCGACTGGCCGCTGATCGAGAAAACAGTTACAGTTCTTTATTATATCTTTCCCAAAACAATCCAGATGTCGGATTCGACGCTCAGTCTTATCATGGGGGCATCGTTCGACTGGATGCCGCTTTACAGCTCGATCATTTTCGCCTTTGCATTGTTCTATATCGCGATCGTTCTGTTTAATCGCAAAGAATTCTGATCTTTTTTCGTGCTTGGCTTATTCCCGGCGGTCATGCTTTACAGGCCGCAAAGATTCGCCTATATTCCCCCGATATGATACGGAATGATAAAGGAGTATATAATGACGCCGTTTGAGTATCTGAAAAAGACCGAGAAGAAACGAATGGATGATCTGTTCGCATGGCTACGCTTCGCCTCGGTGTCGGCCCGGTCCGAATACAAAAAAGAGCTTATCGCCTGCGCCAAATGGACCAGGAACCACTTGTCGGCTATCGGTTTCAAATCAAAGGTCTATCCGACTGCGGGCCATCCGATCGTGTATGCTGAGTATCTCGTCGATAAAAAACTGCCGACTGTTCTTTACTATGGTCATTACGATGTTCAGCCGGTTGAACCGTTGAATCTCTGGAAATCGAAGCCGTTCGAGCCGGAGGTTCGCTCAGGTTATATTTACGCTCGCGGCGCGGTCGACGACAAAGGTCAGACCTTTGCCCAGATAAAGGGTATTGAAGCAGTGCTGAAAGCCACCGGCACACTGCCGGTCAATGTTAAAATGGTTATCGAAGGAGAGGAAGAAACCCACCCCTCGCATCTGCCGGCGTTTCTGAAGAAGAACAAAAAAATGCTCAGGGCCGACGTGGTGGTTGTTTCCGATACGGCGCAGTTCAGCAAAACCCATCCGGCGGTGACTTTCGGGCTGCGCGGGATTGCGGCTGTGGAAGTGTTTGTCAAGGGGCCGAATCGCGATCTGCATTCCGGGTCGTTCGGCGGCGCAGTGGCGAACCCGGTGACTGTTTTGTGCAACATGGTTGCTCAACTTCATGACAAAAACGGACGGGTTGCAATCCCCGGTTTCTACTCCGGCGTCAAGCCGCCAAATAAATGGATGAAGACACAGTTCAAAAAATTGCCATTCAGTGAGGCTGCCTACAAGAGGTCGGTCGGAGTGAAAGCGCTCGGAGGTGAAAAAGGGTTCACTCCCTTCGAACGCACCTGGGCCCGTCCGACCTGCGAAATCAACGGCATCACCGGCGGTTACCAGGGGGAGGGTCATAAGACGATTATCCCTTCGCTGGCTTCATGCAAGATAACCATGCGGCTGGTGCCGGGGCAGGATCCGCATGATATCTGTAACAAGATCGAGAAATATCTTAAGAAAATAGCTCCGCCTTCGGTCGAACTTAAAATTTCAAAGCAGGGTGGCGCTCGGGCGGTGGTAGTGCCGACCGACAGCCCCTGGCTGGATGCGGCCAGAGCGGCGATAAAAAAAGGATTCGGTAAAGAACCGGTTTTTATGATGGAAGGCGGCTCGATTCCGATCGTGAACGATTTCAAACAGACGCTGGGTCTGGACACGCTGCTGATCGGATTCGCGCAGAACGACGATAACACGCATTCGCCGAACGAACGATTCCGTATTATTGACTTCGAACGTGGATGCAAAACAGCGGCCGCGTTGCCGGAAGCTCTGGCCACGGTGAAATAATATGGACCTCAAACTGACCGACAAACGCGCCCTGGTCACCGGAGCTTCAGCCGGACTGGGAGCGGCCGCCGCGCTTCAACTGGCGGGCGAGGGCGCGAAAGTAGTCATAAATGGCCGTGACAAAGCGAGACTGGATAGTGCGGCTGATCAAATTGCCCTGGAGACCGGTTCCAAACCGGATACGGTTGTCGGCGACATGGCTGTTCCGGGTGATGTTGCTCGCGTGGTGAAGGAAGCCGGACAGGTCGACATACTCGTCTGCAATACCGGCGGCCCGCCCTCGGGGCAGTTTCTGGATTTCACTCCAGAACAGTGGGGGCAGGCGCACGAACTGCTGGTCGGGTCGGCGGCCAATCTTACCCGCGCCGTGCTACCCGGTATGATAGAACGCGGCTGGGGACGCGTTATCTATATCACATCGGTGGCTGTGCTGCAACCGGTCGATAACCTGATTCTCTCCAACAGCTATCGAGCCGCTGTTACCGGGATGTGCAAAACTCTGTCCAATAATTATGCTAAGCATGGTATCACTTTTAACACGGTGTGTCCCGGTTACACGGCCACCGAACGCCTGACCGGCCTTGCCGATGCGGTGGCCGCTGATAAGGGTATCACTCGTGATGAAGTATTTCAGCAGTTTGCCGAGGCTGCCCCGTGCGGGCGGCTGGGGCGTCCTGATGAGTTGGCGTCTTTGGTAGCGTTTCTGGCCGGAGACAGGGCGGCTTACATATCCGGAGCCAGCATTCCGGTTGACGGCGGCCTTCATCGCGGATTGCTATAAAGTTGACGTCAGGAAAGCAGGTGAGTGAATCAAGCATAGCTCTAAACCTTCCATCGCCCGCATTATAACAGCAATCCTGGTACTGCAGATTGTTGCATCTTTTGCCTATCCCATCGCCAAGTTCGGCCTCGCCATCATCGAGCCGTTCACCTTTGCTTTTTATCGTTTCATTTTGTCTTCTCTGTTGCTTTTGGGGATCGCTCGGCTGAAAAATCA
This sequence comes from Candidatus Zixiibacteriota bacterium, assembly GCA_024278515.1. Classification (GTDB taxonomy): domain Bacteria; phylum Zixibacteria; class MSB-5A5; order GN15; family FEB-12; genus JAJRTA01. The sequence continues at coordinate 2,136 of JAJRTA010000095.1, read as the reverse complement.
TGCCGTCCCGATTGAACGATGCGACTATTCTCAGATTTTCCTGCTGGGTGTGTTGATCATTCCTCTGAACCAGACACTTTTTCTGCTGGGTCAATCACTCACTGCGGCAGGTCATGGAGCCTTTATTTTTGCCACAACGCCGGTATTTATTTTTGTGATGGCGATGATACATCTGCGCGAGAAATACAGTAACCGTCGCTTGTTCGGTGTAATCGCCGCCCTGGTCGGTGTGACACTGATCCTTACATCTGGGGGGATTGAAGTTCGTCAAAAGTACCTGACCGGTGATCTGATTATCATCGTATCTGTTGTCGCCTGGGCGTACTACACCATTATCGGGAAACCGTTGGTTCGCAAATACGGCGCTTTGCGTATTACCGCGTATGCTCTTGCATCCGGTTCAGCGCTGTATTTCCCGTACGGTCTTTATCGCGCGATTATTTTCGATTACTCCGGTGTGACACTGGCCGCGTGGGGGGCGGTTGTGTATATGGCGGTCGGTTTGTCGGTAGTGGTCTATGTGCTGTGGTACTGGGTGCTGAAATATATGGATGCTTCCCGTATTGCCGTCTTTCACAACGTACAGCCGGTACTGGCCACTTTGATCTCGACTATCTGGCTGGGGGAGACGCTGGGTACCCGTTTTGTGGTCGGAGGGGCGGCGGTTCTGTGCGGGCTACTTATCGCCGAGACCGGGCGCACGGTTATAGTCGATTCCGGAGAATAAAAAAGCCGGATGCGCGAAGCACCCGGCTGTTCCTTTTATCAAAGCGAAGGGTTAGAAATTAGCCCGCAACGTCCAATACTGGTTGGCATCGAACGCAGCAGCATCTGTTTCAGCCCAGGCGTATTCAACGGTCAGATCGGTGCCGCCGATGTTGAACTTGACACCTGCGCCAAATGAGGCCCCGTAGAGCCAGTTGTCCTGGTCGGCGTAGTTGTACCCGCCGCGCAACGAATACTTGCCGTCATACACATACTCCAGACCGCCGGTGTACATATCTTCGGAGAAGTTGTTGGAGCGGAAATTCCCCGTGAACGTTACCAGGCTGGGTCCGTTGTCGATCAGGTCGAGGGCGATACCCATGTTGATATGGCTGGGCAGTTCGAACTCTCTGGACTCCGCCGACAACTGACGGAACTCAAGGTCACGTTGGAAGCCCTGACCCTTGAACTGCATGGTGGGGCCATAGTTCTTGATCGCCATGCCGAGGGTGAAGCCTTTCCAGCGGGGGTCATAAATGAACCCGACATCGAAGGCCACGCCGGTAGCCTGTACCTCGAAGATACTCTCGCGAATGAACATCGCGGTAGCGCCAAAGGCGACGTTGGCAGTCAGTGTTTTGGCGTAGGTCAACCCCAGCACTGCGAGGCTGGGCGAGAAGAAACGCCCGGTGCCTTCCGGCTGGTCGCCGGTGGTTTCTTCCATCTCGCCTATCGAAACAACCTTGGCCGACACGCCGAGAACACCGAAGCCCTCAATGTAGGTGCCGACACCGCCGAAGTTGACATCCACATCAACCAGATACGGCTGATGAGTGAACATGACTTCGGTCCCCTCGAGCGAAGCAAGCCCGGCCGGGTTCCAGTAGATTGATTCCACTCCGTAAGTGTTGGCTATCACGGAACCGCCCAGGGCTGTTCCGCGTGAGCCAATCGGAATCAACAGTTCCTGCGCTCCCGCCGTACCCATTCGCAAAGCGTTACCCGCAAAGGCGGGGCTGATGCTTACGGCGAGGAGAACCAGCATCAAAATAATGTATTTTGTTTTCATCAGTTCTTTCCCTTTCGCCTAGTAAGTCTGCAGGACTTCAACTTCGGTGAAGACCGCCATCTTGCCGGTTTTCTGGCCGATACCCGGTGCGTCGACAACCCAGAAGTAGATGCCCGAGGCTACCGGCAACCCGTTGGCCGTGTTGGCGCCCCAACTGGCATAACTGACAGTCGGATCATCTTTCTTAACGGTGTTGATATACTCACCGGACAGGTTGTAAATAGTGATCTCGCATTTTTTCGGCAGATTCTGGAACATGATCTGGTAGTTGCCTACCGCTGGATCGTACGGTCCGTACAGATAAAACGGATTCGGTGATACAGTAATATTGTCCAGAACAGATGCGGCTTTGGAAACGGTGG
>JAJRTA010000094.1 GCA_024278515.1 Candidatus Zixiibacteriota bacterium | reverse complement strand
TCACACTCCCTATCGGCGGCTGGGCAATTCTGCCGAGTACCGGCCGCATTTTTTTTCGCCTGCCAGATGGCTCCAGGCTCTCACCGCGCAGACAGGCTTCGGCCATAACGGCATAAGATGCCGCCTCGACCAGACCGCCGTTGACACCAAGTTCGTCGATCATGCGTACCTGCATCCGGGGCAAAGCGCTCTTGAGCCGTTTCCGAAAGAAGATGTTTCGACGTCCGCCGCCGGTCAAATACAAATTTGTCGGACACCGGTGGCAACGGGCCAGTCTCCGAACAGAGTTTACGATTCCGGCGACGGTCAGTTCGGCAGCAGTTCTGATAATGTCTTCAGAGCGCAATCGGCGCTTTCGGCCATATTTCAAAATACGGTCGGCCATCTCTTTTCCAAACTGTTCCCGCCCGGTCGATCCGGCTTTGACACGACAGTTTTTCTTCAACCTGTCGAATAATTCATCATCGAGACGGCCCGACAACGCTATTTTACCGTTTCTGTCGAACGGCTTATCTAACAGCTTCTCAGTCAGCAGGTCACACAGCACGTTTCCCGGACCGCAGTCGGCCGCCTCAGCCGCATCCCGGCTTTTGAGGGAAGGGAGGTAGAAATAGTTGGCCATCCCCCCGATATTGACAATCAGACGCGACTCGGTGCCGGATGAAAACAAACGACACATGGCGCCGGTCGTAATCGGCGCGCCTTCTCCCCCCAGCGCGACATCAGCCTGACGGAAATCACCAACCGTCACCAGCCCCGTGAGCGCGGCGATCCTATCCGGCGAACCGGATTGCATCGTTCCGTGAACAGGCACGCCCGGCCCACGCGATACAGACGGGTTGTGTCGTACTGTCTGTCCGTGTGAAGCGATCATATCAACTTTCACTCCGGATCCGGCCAGACGCCGGATAAAATCGCGGGCCGCTCGACCGAAGAAATCTCCGAGCAATCCATCCAGCGCTATCAGATCCTCCGGAGATACCTGCCTGGAATCGGCAACCCTGAGAATATACGAACGCAGGTCGGATTTGTATTGTCGCTCGGAGCCGCCGAGATATTTCAGCGTGACTCCGTCGCCGGTCCGATTTATTCGCACTACCGCCATGTCCAGTCCATCGGCCGATGTACCGGAATTCAGGCCGAGTACTGTGAGGCGGCAACGGCGGATCAGACGAGCGAGTGACATATTTCATACAACTAACAAACAAATGAGCTGTCCAGCTTGAACTTGATACCGGACACCCGTCCCAGCGATGTTTTGACCCGGTCGGGATCGATCTCACCGCGATCAAAGGCGTCAACAAAGTAATCGTAAGCAAGCATGGCCGATTCATGGTCAGGCCCGAAAAGCAAAAGATCATGACCGGCGTTGAACGCTTTCACGGTACGCTCTCCGATACTGCCGAGGGGACTCGCTCCGCCCATGGTCAGGTCGTCCGTGATCACCGGGCCGTCGAAATTGAGCATCGTACGCAGGAGGGTGTCGATTATATGCGATGAACCGGTCACGATTTCGTTGTTGAAACTGCTCATTCGCATGTGCGTGGTCATAATCATATCGGCGCCCGCTTCGATACCGGCGGCGAACGGAATCATCTCCCGCTGCCGCCATATCAACTCATCGTAATCGACGACCGGCGTCTCGGTATGAGGATCGGTCACAGCCGCCCCCAGCCCGGGGAAATGCTTCAGACATGACAGCATCCCGGCGCTGCCGGTCAGGCTGACCGCTTTCTTTACAAACTCCGCGACCTGCTCGGAGGTCTGACCGTAACACCGGTCCTTCAGGCAGGGGTTGACCGAGTGAAGCTCGATGTCAGCCACCGGGGCCAGATTCAGGTTGAATCCGAGCGATTCCAGAAAGGTCACGGCGCGGGAGAAATCCTCGGCGAATTTTTCTATGCCTATTTCGTTCGCGTAATCGGCCGCCGACCGGATCTCGGCGGGCGCCTTACGTAAACGACTGACCCGGCCGCCTTCCTGGTCCACCGCTATGAAAGGCATGGAACCCTTGTCGTACTGTGAACGGATCAGGGCGATATTATCGGCGGCCATCTGGTAACTGGCACAGTTCTGCCCGAATAAAATCACACCCCCGACCTTTTCCTCGGCGATAAAATCGAGGAAATCACGAGGCGGCTGAGCACCTTTGAACCCGAGGACAAAAAGTTGTCCAATGCGATTTCTGAACTCTTGCATCTTTTCTATTTACCTTTACTGCACAGATTATTGTAATTCTCTATTTGATACAAACCAAGTTTCTTCCTTCACCTTTGGCGAGATAAAGCGCCTGGTCGGCCGCTGAAACCAGTTCCTCATGCGACTTGCCGTTCTCCGGAAAAGAACTCACACCCACTGATACGGTAATATGCACAAACCCGGCCGGACCGATATCAAACGAAGCGCTCTCGACCTGCTCACGGATTCTTTCGCCTATCGCCACCGCTTCATCACTGGCCGTCTGCGGCAGTATCACCGCAAACTCCTCACCCCCATAGCGAACGAAGAAGTCAACATCGCGGATACATTTTTTTATGATCGAAGAAAGTTTGCGCAACACGACATTCCCAGTTTCATGTCCGTATGTGTCATTCAGCTTTTTGAAAAAATCAATATCGACCATTATCAGCGATAACGGCAGATCATAGCGCAGGGCACGACGTTTTTCCTCTTCAAGTTTCTGCACGAAAAAGCGGTAGTTATAGGTTTCCGTCAGTTCATCGATAAGCGTCAGTTCCTCTGTACGTTTATGCAATTCCGCATTTTCCAAAGCCAGTGCCGCCGAACGAGCCACCACCGAGATCATCTGAACATGCTTGCTTTTGAAACCGCCTACTTCACCGGATTCGGCCACCATCACGCCATTAGTCGATCCGTGCGAGACCAAAGGCACAAGCATCACCGAGCGTGCATCATCGGAGAGAGGAGTGTAATCGTCGCGTGTTTGAATATCGTTTATAGACACCGGCTCTCCCATCGCGCAGACACGGGCCAGCAGTTCCTCGGTTTCCAGATCTATTGTTTTCAGGTGAAAATTGTGGCGGCCTTTCTGTGAGCGGGCGCGGTAGTAACAGTTGCCCCAGCGGTCCCGGAAAATCAGCGCAAAGCAATCGTGCTGAAGCACCTCTCCCATTATCCGCACCACCTCTTTCACAACGCCTTCGGTATCGAGAATCGAGGCCAGAATACGAGTGTTTTCGTATATCAGTTCAAGCTGGGCCTGAGATTTTTCAAGCTCCGAGGTGCGACGGTTAAGCGTGTTGAAAAGTTTCAACAGTCGGGCTTCGGAGCGACGCATAAAATCCGATGCGTACGAAATAGCGGCAAAAAATACCACGATCAACCCGATACGCATCGACATATCGAAAATGTCACCGGCCGTCATCGAGTTGAATGTTACTACTACGTATGTGGCAACCGCCAGCACCGTCACCCCGAACGCAAACCAGAACGCCAGGACATAAGCGGCTACCGAAACGGTCAGAAAGTACAGCAGATAGAACGATGAATCGATGCCGCCCGTGAAAAAGATCAAAGTCGGCACAAGAATCAGGTCGTAAATTATAGTCGACAGGTAGGCGAGCTTAAGATCGAAACGGCCGTTGACTGCCGCGAAGAGAACCCCAAGGTTGACGGTAAAAGTACCCAGTATTATCCAGAACAGGAGCTTATCCCGGTCATGGCCGGACTCTCCGAGCACAAGCCAGCCTACCGCCACCAGTATCATCAACCTGGTCAGCAGAAAAACCCGGTCAACCCGGGGCAACAACGTTTTATGTCGATCCAGAAAGAGTTTCATAGCTACAATACGCGTTATTCAGCATTATCGGCTGATTTATGAGGATGTTGACCTGTCAGGGAAGATTGGACGGTCAAATTGACCCTTGCGGGGATCGGATCATTCTTCTGATCGACATAACCAGCACGCCGAGGGCCAAAGCCAGCAGGGTGATGTCGGTGAAGATCAGCAGGAAGTTGCTGTCGGGAATGTATTTAACCACCAGATAGAATACCAACGCCGCGATAGTCGTGGCGATCATCGCCATGGCGGGAATCATCGTAAACCAGCTGTTGCGCCCGGCCCGCCTCAACCAAACGGTGACGGCAATCAGGGTCAGTGCGGCCAAAAGCTGGTTGGTGGCGCCGAAAAGCGGCCAGATCAACAAGTATCCTTTGGTCGTGGCGATCACCAGCATCAAAAGCACCGAAAGCCCGGAATTGAACCAGAATCTACGCATAAACCAGGGCGGATTGCTCAATATCGTCTTCCATAGCTCTTCGAACAGATAACGGTTCAGACGAACGGCCGAATCCAGAGTAGTGATCAAGAACCCCTCAACTGCCAGAATCCCGAAAACCGTACCGTAAGGCAGATCAATACCCAGTGACCCCTGAAGCAGGTAGCCGACCGAGAGGGCAAAAGCCAGAATCGGGTTGCCGCTTCCGGTTTCCGGCCAGGCGATAGCCATGTACTCACTGAAATTCAGGCTGGAACCGATGGCCACCAGCACCAGCACAGCCAGAAGCCCCTCAAGAAGCATCCCCCCGTATCCTATCACACAGGCCTGACGCTCCGAGGCAAGCTGTTTCGATGTCGTGCCACCCGCCACCAGAGAATGAAATCCGCTGATCGCTCCACAGGCAATAGTGATAAACAGAAACGGCCATACCGGCCCCAGCTTTGCCGTACCCGCGGCCAGATTCGTTATCGGAGCGGAGACGGTCAAACCGCCAAAACCGCCGATTATCACGCCGACCACCATCGCCGCTATCGAGAAGTACAGAATCTGGACATTGACAAAATCACGCGGCTGCAAAATCAGCCATACCGGAGCCTCACAGGCAAACAGGGTGTAAGCGGCGATTATCAGCATCCACCAGAACGGCTGCAAAGTGAGAGGAAAGTTGAACCCGATATAGATCGAAAAAGCACAGACTATTGTCGCCAGGCCGTAAGCCGCAGCCGTGGGGATACGCTTTCTGGTAACCAGCCAGCCCAGAACCGGTGCCAACAGAGTGATAACAATCACCGACGAGGAAGCAATACCGCCGATAATACCGACCGGTCGACCGTTGTCGACAGTGGTGCGCAAAAGAGTCTGTGAAGAATCCAGGCCGAGTTTGTCAAGCGGATACAACGAAGTAAGCGAAATAGCCGTAAGCGACAGAAACGCGGAGGTAACCAGAACGATCATTATGATCGTGAAAATGATAAACAACAAAAACCCGGTCCGCCCCAGCGAATTCCTTGCAATCTCGGCCATGGAACTCCCCCGTTCCCGTATGGAAGCGTACAAAGCCGAAAAATCATGCACCGCTCCGAAGAATACCGCCCCCAGCACGACCCAGAGCCAGGCCGGGCCGACCCCGTACAGAATGCCGAGGGTCGGCCCGATAATCGGTCCGGCCCCGGCGATAGTGGAATAATGATGCGCGAACAATACCGAGGTACGGGTCGGGATGAAGTCCCGGCCGTCGTTTATCTCCGTCGCCGGTGTGGGACGATCAGGTTTGACACCGAGAGAGCGGGCGATAAACCGGCCATAAAAACGATAGCCCAGTACAAAGCAGATCAGAGCAGTGAAAAAATAGACCAGAACATTCATGACAAGGACCCTGTTGCGTCGTTCGGACCAGGCAAGCCGGAGCGATCTCGATGCAGTCGGTTTTCATAACAAATAAACGCGCCCTGAAACCATTCGGCAAGAAGATTCCGTGAGGATACTCACCCGCCGACTCAGAGATTATCAATGCCCCCAAAGAGAACTATATTCTGCTTTTTTTGGTGGTAATTGTTTCGGTTACCGGTTTAATTGGGGTAACTCAGGATGCGTGAATACGTAATGATGAGTGTAATGAAATACCTGAAACTTAAGACATTCAAAACGGACGGCATACTTGTGCCGATTATTTCGCTTATCCTCGTGCTTCTCACGATACAAACCGTTTCAGCGACAGAGTTCCTCAAAGGCGACAATATCCTTCTGAGTAAACTCCATCG
>JAJRTA010000093.1 GCA_024278515.1 Candidatus Zixiibacteriota bacterium | reverse complement strand
TATTACTTCAGGAATGCGCCATATCCCACTGCCTGTAAACATGTTGCGGGGCATCCAATTATCTGCGCGGCAGAAATACTGTAAACAAACCGAGCATAAAAAGAAGAATGCCGGCAGCCAACCTGACATATATCGACCAGGACGGATCAGGAGTGATCGTCGATTCGGACGGATTTACCGGGTTAAAATGAACGGCCAGGTTGCTGTCGAGCAATCGTTCTTCGTTCAGGCTGACCGAAACATCATATTGCTTTATCTTACCGCCAAAAGCGGGCGCGTGAAGTATTGACCTGCCGGTGAACTCGTTACCATTCACTTGATAATAGTATTCGTACTCCGGGCGGTAGTCAGGCCCATCAACTACATCGGCATGGGTTATCTGCCCTGTGACAACAGGCCATGCTTGTTTTGTGACAGCAGTAGCAAGTTCATCACCGCTCCATACTACCAGAAGAACACCGAGATGTAACACGATTAGCGCTGCGCCGCGCACAAAATGAGACACCACCGGCATTTTTACACGCCTTTTGAGTAATATGCCGACCGGTAATATCAGGACACTAATGCCGGTCAGGATGATCAATCCCCATAGATGCACACGTATCACCTTTCAGTTATTATCGCATGAATAACGTAATACGAAACCGGACAGGCGACAAGTATCTCGTAACTTACCACCCGCCATGACACAGAAAACCCGGCGCTGAGCATCAGAACCGGGTCCGTTCATGTGTGAGCCGAAGAGAACATCGCTACTTCAGCAGCACCATCTTTTTCGTATCCGTAAAATTATCCGTATCCAGCCGGTAGAAGTAAACTCCTGAGGCCAGATTATCTGCCTCCCAATCTATCGACACCGTTCCCGGCTCAACATTGCCTTCAAAAGAGGCCACTGCCTGCCCGGAGACATTGTAGATAGTCAACGTATAGTCACCACCGAAAGGCATGGCAAACGAGATCGTAGTTTTCGGGTTGAACGGATTGGGATAATTCTGGCGCAAGGCATAACTGCCCGGTACTTCCCGTTTTGCCACCGGCGCACCGTCGTAAGTGGCGAAGTCGATACTGACAATATCACCATCCACCAGCAGGAACTCACCCTCGAAAGCGGCGTCTCGCTCTATCTTCGATATCAGCACACGCGTATTGCGGCCATCGAATGCGTATTGCATCTCCATGCCGTCAGCCAGCAGAGTCGGCGTTGCCTTACCATCAAGTATAATAAACGCGGCGGCCATCTTACTGTCGACCGAAAGCACTCCTCCATCAACAGTGTAACTCGCGGCTACCGGGCTCAATTTGGCATACGGGTCAGCATCTCCCGTGATAATCCTGATCAGGTAAACCAGATCAGCGACACTCAGAGTGAGACCGTCGGAATTGATGTCGGTCGAGGCAATCTGTCCCTGTATGTTGACATTGAAAACAGCAAGTCCCCTGACAAAATAGTTGCTGAAAAGAACGGCATCGGCAATTTCATTTGGTGTGCCGTTGAGATTGACATCACCTCGGGCATCTATTGAGTCTGCGCAAATTATATCAATACCGCCATTATAGAAATCCACTATCTGTATCGGGAAAGGCTTGCCTTCTCCTCCGCCCTGCAGGCATTCCGTCTGCACCCCGGTATATGTGGGAAAGCCTGAAGCAGGGTCTTCGATATTGCCGATTATATCGAAATCAACTACGAATCGAGACACTCCCTGCACGGCGGCCAGGGGATTATCCGGCGTGTGGTAGGCAATGCTGTTGTCAGTACAATTTGTCCAGTAAAACCTGATTGGGACATGCATACATTCGAGGATGCGATCATCACTTATCAGAAAATCGAGTGAGAACAATACAGCCGGTAAGTCAGGCATCAGGCAGGTCGGATGATTGGCGCCGTTATTGGTTTCGGCAATCGCGACCACCTCAAGCATACCACTCGGACAGGCATTGCCGCAATTACCGTTGGTGCCAAAACGGTAATTGAAATACTCCCATCCGCAGGCAGTATGAAAATCACCCGGCAGGGCCGTCTGTAAAGTCAAAGCGGAAGCATCATAGACAATCATAAAGTCGTAACCGCCCATGTCGAACGTTCCCTCTGTCAGTGTCACATCAACAATCTCGTGCAATCCCTGAATACTGTTATGAGTTTTTTCGATCTGCACTTTGTAGGCGCCGCAACACAAGACATCAAAGGTGAAACTGCAAGTGGTTTCATCCAAACCGTCCGAGATCTTAATGATAACATTAAAAGAGGTATCCGCATCCCCTGGATCATCCGGAGCGAAAACTACCTCATTGCCGTCAAGATATATCTGTCCGACCGGGGGCGGATCGATACTTACGATAGACAGGGTGAAAGGATCACAATCGACAGCATCCCCGTTAAGTTCCACTCTGGCCGTATTCCCCATAACTACCGAAATGTTACCGCCACACGAAACCACCGGCGGCTGGTTGGTGAAACTAAGATTCAACTCCGTTGTGACCACCGGTGTGAAACCATCGGTCACGCCAAGTACCGCTACCAAAGAGGCTCCAACATCAGCTAAAACCGGTTGATAACTGAACTGACAGCTTGTCGGGCCTGTCCGGGAGACTGTGCCGAAAGCGCCTTCGTTGGAGAAGGTCAAAGGCAATCCGTCCGGAGACATAGCTTCAAAGTCCACTACCGCCGGTTCACAATGATCGCCGTTGTATGAGGACGGTGGATTGACCCAGCTTGGAGGATGGGGCAGAACATTATAGAGAGTATAACAGTGCGGGCCGTCCCAGTCAGGCGGGAAAGAGCCAACCGATGAGCCATAAGCCCACATCCATTTACCGGAAGGAGGGTAGAAACAGGAGTCGACACAAAAAGTCTCGCCGTCATACGAAGGATTGTTCCCGAAGTTGACGGTAATCTTCATCCCCGGTCCGCTGTACCCGGGCGGCAAACCGGGACCTGTGATAACCGAACCACCGAAACCGACCGTGTCGGCTCCGGCCCCATCCCAGTTATAAACATTTTGTGTCCAGATCAAATCAAAGTTAGCATAGGGATCAAATGTGAATTCGTTGCCGTAACTTCCTACCCATGTTGCCGCGCCGGTAGCGCTCAGTTCGAAACCGTTGGTCAACCCCTTTACTTTGTTAAAGGTATCACTATTATGGTAGTTGAAATGGAAGGTCACATCCTGATTGTTTGAAACCGGTATCTTACCATCAACAAGTCCCTCCACCGAATTAAGACTAATATAACTGCCGTTCCCCTGAGCACAGACGACAGCATAGAGCAAAAAAAACGACCCTATTAGGGGCCAAGAAAAGTATCTCATCGATTAAAGACCTCGAATTAATCTGTAAACGAACACTCGAAGTACAGTTGTAGTATCTATGTAAATATAACTCTTTTGCCGGTCCGGTCAAGTGAAAAGGGGCGTTTTTCGCTTATTTCCCCAATATATACTGCTTAACCATGCAAAAGAAGACAGATTTAGTCTTTGACATGATTTTTTAGATAATCAACCAGGTCGTTTCGATCAATCGTCTTCTGGATATCCTCAGCCTTCAACCACTCCGCCCGGTCGGTAGTCGACTTGGCTTTCAAACGTCCGGCGGCAAGGTTTTTGACAGTTATCTTTCCCGCTTCGAATTCATCAGACCCGGCGATTACGGCAAACGGAATCCCGACCTTATCGCCATACTTGATCTGTTTGGTCAGGTTTTTGGTGTCACCCGAATAAATCTCTGCTGGAATACCGGCTTCACGAAGCTCACTGAGGATAGACAGATACTCAGTAAGCCGCTCACGGTCCATCACCGTCACCAACACCTGCGCCGTCGATTTTTGCAGGTCAAGAGCCTTGAGTTCAATCAGGGCCGCCAGAAGACGGTCAATACCCATCGAAGTACCCACCGCCGATATTGAACGATTCAGGAAGCGGTCAACCAGGTTGTCATAACGGCCGCCGGAATAAACCGACCCGTATTCAGGCAGATCCATAAGCGTCGTCTCGAACACCGGCCCGGTATAATATCCGAGTCCCCTGACAATGGTCAGATCAACACCTATGCGGGAAGAATCAACAGACATCGATTCAAGATGACTTTGAATAGTCCGAAGCTCGTTTATTCCATCACGGGACACATCTATTCTACCTAAAATCAACTCCGCTTTTTCGAGCATGTCACTTTCGGCTTCACCTGCGATATCAAGGAATCTCTCGATATGCGCAATCTGCGAAGGCTCGATATTCAAACCGGGTATCTTATCCCCCGACTGATCGACCCGGCCCGGGCCCAGCTCCATAATTACCGCTTCCCTCCCCTGTTTTTCCAGCTTGTCCACCACCCGCATCACATCGGGACCGCGCTCGGCCGGGATACCGGCGAACTCTATCAGGCCGTTAAGAATCTTTCGGTTGGAAAAACGAACCTTGAAGCGCTCAACTCCAAGATGCTCAAGCACCGCCACCATGGTGGCGATAATCTCCGCATCGGCCAGCAGGTTGTCAGTCCCGACAATATCGATATCGCACTGCGTGAATTCACGGTAGCGACCCGGCCCCGGTTTATCGACCCGCCAGACATTACCTATCTGGTAGCCGCGAAACGGGAGCGGCAACTCCGGGTTACCCGCCACAAAACGGGCCAGCGACAGAGTAAACTCGTAACGCAACGCCATGTCGACATCATCGGGGCCGTTGAACCCGAAAAGTTCGGCCAGCGAATCTTCATTGTAGTGCGAACCGAGCAGAGTTTCGGCGAACTCCAACGAAGCGGTCTGATAAGGCAGAAAACCGCGTTCTTCGTAAACTTCGCGCACTTTGGCCAGCATCTTCTGACGGGCGATCTGCTCAACCGGCGGATAATCGCGAAACCCTTTTAGAAGCTGCGGTTTTACTTTGTTCGTTTTCTTCTTTGCCATTTTTCTACTTGCCGGTCGATGCCGCTGAATAAACGACCTGCTTCACTGTTCAACCAACTTCTCTCCCGGCTATCAGGGAGAATAGTATGACGCCGCCCAATATATCGAATCAAAAAAAGAAGGAAAGTTTTTTGTCAAACGGTCGCGCACAGTTGGCCTCACAACAAAACCGCTTAACAAGCGGACCACATTTTCTTACATTCAGACCATGAAAAATGACTTCGACGGCGCAAGGAGATAGCATGAAAAAAACTCTCAGCATTCTGATCATTCTCTTCAGCTTGATTTCAGCTTCGGTCACGGGAGCTTCAAAAGATGACGGAGCGGTTAAAACCGACCAGATAAGTAAATACCAGAAGGCCGTGGATCAGGATCTGCTGACAGCCATTCAGGTAAACGCTATCACCAACAACAATATCAAAGACCTGTCGTTGAACCGCAGCCTTTTGTTGCGTCATGACACGCTGTTCACCCATAAACTTACCTCAGCCGGTATCACCAACCAAAAGTCATCAGGCCGTTGCTGGATGTACGCCGGGTTCAACGTCTTTTCCCCCGATGTCGCCACCCGCCTCAGACTATCAAGGTTTGAAATGTCACAATCATGGCTGGCTTTCTGGGACAAAGTCGAGAAGTCCAACCTTTTTCTCGAAGACATAATACGTCTGGCCGATCGACCTGTCGATGACCGTGAAATGCAACTGATCCTGGACAGCCCTATCGGTGACGGCGGCTGGTGGCACTACTTTACAGGATTGATCGACAAGTACGGTGTAGTGCCGAAATCAGCTATGCCGGAGACAAAACAGTCATCATCAACCGGCATGCTCAACAAACTGGCCACAACCAGACTGCGCGCCTTCGCCGCCGAGCTGCGCCGGATGTATGACGACGGCAAAAGCGTCAAACAGTTGCGTAAACGCAAAGAAGAAATGCTTGGAGAAATCTACAAAATTCTTGTTTACACCTATGGTCCGCCGCCGGAAGAGTTTACCCTGCGCTGGGAACCGTCCGAGGAAGAAAAGAAAGCTGATTCGCTTGAGGCTGAAGAAGCGGCCAATGACCTGGACATTGGAGAAAAGAAAAAAGACGAAAAGAAGATACGTAAGATTATCGAACGCAAGTTCACACCGCAGAGTTTTTATGAGGAGTTTTTCGGCGGTCCCCTGCCTGAGTATATTGCACTGTCCCATATCCCCACAAAAGAATACGGCCGGCTTTACCTGCTTGAGAACAGCAGGAATATCTATGAAAACGATGATTACATCATTTTGAATCTGCCGATAGAGCGGCTCAAGCATTATACCGCCAAATCGCTTCTGGACTCGCAGGTAGTATGGTTTGCCTGCGATGTGAGCAAACAAAATTATGGTGATTCGGGTATTTTCATGGACGGGATTTACGACTACAGCACTACATTTGGCCTCGATTTCAGCCTCTCCAAAGCGGACCGGATCGACTATAAAGATATGTCACCTAATCATGCGATGGTTTTCATGGGTCTTGATACAACCGATGACGGTAGTGTGCGCAAATGGTTTGTTGAAAACAGCTGGGGGAAAAAGAAAGGCGCTGAGGGCAACTGGACAATGTATGACAACTGGTTTGATGAATACGTCCTGATAACGATCATCGACAAACGTCAGCTTGAAGAGACCGAGCTTGCTATGCTAAAAAAGAAACCGGTCAGAATCAAACCGTGGGATCCGTTCTTTAAGGCTCTAAGGAGAATACAGTAGGTATTTCATTATGGCCGACTTTGAAAGTCTCATTCGCGCGTGGAACGGGGAATCGGTTATTGTTCATTATGATCAACCGTCGGATGCGATGATCTTTATCGCCATTCATTCATCCCGGCTCGGTCCGGCTACCGGCGGGACAAGAATGCACCGCTACAATAATCATACTGATGCTCTGCGCGATGTGCTGAAGCTCGCCGAGGGGATGACACGTAAATTCGCCATAGCCGATTTCCCACGCGGAGGAGGCAAAGCAGTGATCTCAACATCTGCTCCATTGTTCGGCAAGGAACGAACCGGGTTGCTTGAACGGTACGGTCGTCTTATCGGTCAACTTAACGGCCTGTTTTACACCGGGCCGGATATCGGCACTTCTCCGGAAGATATGGATGTAATCGCCGAAAGGGGGAAACCATTCGTGCATAGTTGCACACCTGATGCGGGTGGGGCCGGATCATCCGGACCGGCCACGGCGCTCGGCGTATTCACCGGTATGCAGGTAATGTGTGAACATCTGTTTGGAGATCGTTTACTTAAGAACCGTACGGTTCTCGTACAGGGGGCAGGCAGTGTCGGCGCTCAACTGATTCGTCACCTGAAAGACGCCGGAGCCGGGGTCATGTTCAGCGATGTCGATGACCAAACCGCGCAGTGGATCCGAAGAAAATATGATATCCCTTTTGTCGCACCGGGGGATGTTTTCGACACTCCCTGCGACATCCTCTCCCCTTGTGCTATGGGTGGGATTCTCAACCATGAGACCGTCGGCCGCCTGAAATGCAAGGCTGTGGTCGGCGGTGCGAACAATCAACTCGAATCTCCTGGCAATGCGGAAAACCTGATGCAACGCGGGATTGTTTATGCTCCCGACTACGTGGTTAATTTTGGAGGGGCCATTGCCATCACCGGTATCGAGTCCCTGGGGTGGTCGCATGAGCAGGCAATGCGAGAGGTAGCTGAGCGAGTGGAAACGAGTCTCACGGAAATACTCGGTATTGCCAAAGACAAAAGGATCAGTACCGAATATGCAGCCGAAGAATTGGCGACGCGACGATTGACCCGATACAACAAGCAAACAGCAGGAACGACAGCCTGAAACATTATGGATATTCTCACACGATTACAGCAGTTCATAGATTCTGATCGGTTAACCACTCAAGCCGATCAACTCGCCGTGGCTTCACGCGACGAATCCACTCTCGACCCGGTATCCCCGCTGGCTGTTGTCTGGCCCCGGGACAGCGCCGAGATCAGCCGCATTATAATCGAATGCCGCGAGACACAGACCCCGGTTACCACACGCGGCGCCGGTTCCGCTCTGGAGGGTTCCACTATTCCTTCACGACAAGGCCTGGTGCTTGACCTGAGCCGCTGGACCAACATCATTGAGTTTTTTACTGATGATTTGCAAATAACGGTAGAGCCGGGGATTATCTATGATCATCTGAACAATAAGTTGAAAGATGAAGGGCTGTTCTTCCCCCCGGCGCCTGGCGGTTCCGGCGATATCGCCACCATCGGGGGAATGGTATCAACCAACGCCAGCGGCATTTACTCGGTCAAGTATGGAGGCACCCGGGAGTATGTTCTTCAACTTGAAATAGTGACCGGCACCGGCGAGATAATGAAAATCGGCTCACGTGCCACCAAACGATCTTCCGGTTACAACCTGGTTGATTTGATCGCCGGCTCCGAGGGAACACTGGCCATCATTACCGCGATTACGCTCCGTCTGGCCGGCTTGCCGGAAGGCAGTCGTCAGTCCGCCTTCATTTTCAGGGATAATGTAAGCGCCGCCCGCGCGGTCTCGGAAATGGCGCGTTATGGTCTTGATTTGGCCGCTGTGGAGTTTCTTGACTCGGCTGTTGTGTCCGCCCTGAATAAGTTGAATGATTACGGTCTGGACGAATCACCCTGTCTCTTCCTTGAGTTCCACGGGCCGGAAGAAGCACTCAAAGCGAATGAAGAACTGGCCGGGTCGATCTGTGCCGAGTTGGGCGGTAAGCCTCTGATACTTGCCGACGGCCAGCGTCCCTGGGAGATCAGGCATTACGCAACCGATGCGATCAAACACCTCAAGTCCGGCTATGATATAATACGCAATGATGTGGCCTTCCCGATTTCAAAACTGCCCGAGATGGTCGGGTTTTGCCATGATGAGGCTGATAAGGCCAGCCTGATCATTCATACTTTCGGCCATGTCGGCATGGGGTTGCTTCATGCCTTGATTCTCGCCCGGCGCAGCGATAAAACAGAATGGCAGCACGGCATAGAACTGAGTGATAAGATTATTAAACGTACTATCGAACTGGGAGGCACTATTTCCGGCGAACATGGCATCGGTCTCGGCCATAAGAACCTCTTCGAACTCGAGCATGGTCGTGCCGTTCAGCTTATGCGTCAGATAAAAAAACAGTTCGATCCGGACAATATCCTCAATCCGGGTAAGATTTTTGACATGTGATATTCTTTTCATCGTATAAGCATCTGTTACCCTGTTTATATTAAAATAGTGGTATAATCCCGGCCAACGGCCCAAACCATTTCAACCTCGTATTCTTGACTAACTGAACGGGCGACCATATATTGACCGCCTGACAGGAACCAGATTCCGCCTGAATTATATAAGGCATATAATGAAACGGCCGCTGAGCATAATAATGATTATGGCCCTGGCTGCAACCGTAGCAGCAGAAGGCAGACTCGAAATACTTTCCGACAGATTTGACTTCGGGACCATTCCGTATAACTCTACGGTAACCCATTCTTTTTACTTCAAGTCGGTCGGAACAGATACTTTGAGAATAAAAGCCATAAAGTCCGGTTGCCAGTGTACTACCATGCCGCTTGATCAAAAGTCCCTGGCTCCGGGTGACTCGATGCTGGTTGGGGTCGCCTGGAATGTCGGTCGGCGTATGGGTGCTTCCACTCAAAGCCCCCGGGTGTTTATCGAGAACAATCCAAACCCGATTTACGTCAATCTGGTCGGCCTGGTGGTAGCCCAACCGGACGAGACAAGACCGGTTTCCGTCAGGCCGTACAAGGCAACTCTGGCCAAAGCAACCACGATTACAGTCGACAGTATTGAAATAAATCTGACCAACCATTCGGACAGCGATCTGGCGGTAAGCGTAATTTCCCGTCCATCACCGAATTATGACTACTCGTTCCCCGATAGAATCGAAGCCGGCACTACGGCTGTCGGGTACGTTAAGTTGAATCCGGTTGCTTCCGATTTGGAGTTTAAGAGCTCGATTACGCTCGAGTTTGAAGGCCGGAAAAAGAGTCGTCTGACAATCCCGGTTTTGCGTAAAATATACAAATAACCTGTTACCGGAAGTTGGAAAAACAGGAAAAGTCCGCAGATATATCATGAAAGGATCGAATTAGCGATTATGAGCAAGTATCTGACTGTTATCACGGTATTGTTGTTGTTGCTGCTCGTGGCTGTAAACGGAGTAATGGCGGCGCCACGCTTGTTGATCAAGGAAAGTTCTTTCGATTTCGGGTACGCCCCGCAGAACTCAAAAGTGTCGCACAAGTTCTGGCTGTACTCGACCGGTGATGACACGCTGAAAATTCTGAAAGTGGTCCCCGGCTGAGGATGCACTAAGGCTCCGCTGGAAAAAACGGAGCTTGCTGTCGGTGACAGCACTCAACTTGAAATTATTTTCAGCACCAAAAAGTACCGCAGTGTGATCAAGAAATCACCCAAGATTCAGACCAACGAAGGCGGTACTGATAAGATGGTGCGGATATCAACACACGTGATCGAACGTCCTGATTCCACTTACCCGGTTATCAACACTCCTTATAAGCTGGATATGTCACAGTTTACGGGTAAACAGGTGACCAGGAAAACGCTTAGAATTACCAATGTCTCCGATGAGAAACTTGATATCAAGCTGGTAGATTATCCTTCTGACTATTTCACGGTGGACCTGCCCGGTTCGGTAAAAGCCGGTGAAACGGTGGAGGGGGAAGTTGTACTGGTCGAAAATGCGATTCAGAAATCATTCGAAAAATCGTTCACTTTCGAACTGTCTGATGAGCAACACAGCCGGTTTACGATTCCGGTTAAGAGAACTGTTCGTAATATTACCGGTGGAATCGGCACCAAAACATCGGGGAATAAAGGGAAATAATCACAACTAAAGATAATATACGAAGAGGCCGTCCGAAACTGTCGGACGGCCTTTATTGATATTTATTTCAGTCAGTGCTAAACGGTGTCTTACCGATTTCTATCCATCCGGCATCCAGTGCTTGTTGCCAGTTTTTGTCATATATCTCACCGTCCACGTTGGAATGAACGAGCCTGAAATCAAAGTCATGGTATTGATCGGCAAACAGAAAGAACTTCCCTTGCTCCCTCTCCCAGTAATACCAGATCTGCATCGGCAGGGAATTCACCCATTCGGCGGTTTTGTCCTCAATGTACGAAGGGCGTCCGTACTGCATTAAAATACGCCCCATGTGTGAGTTCCAACCGTTGTTCTTTGCATGATTTGTAGAATAGAGCCGATTGGCATCCTCGAACCTCTGAATCAGGTCCAGCCGGTTTTCAATCTCGGGAGTCTCGGGGAACTCATCATGTTCTTTCCAATATTGGTCGAGATAGGTGATCCTGGCGCTATCACCCAGGCGAGCCAGAGTCTGCTTTTCATGGGGAGTCAACAGGTAAGTGACCAGTCTTACCCGGGACTCCACGGACATCGTATCATACGGATCAAATCCCGATCGTTCCTCTCTCCTCTTTGCCAGCTCATCGACAGATATAATCTGAAATGGCCCAAAAGCGGTATCGGCCAGAGACGTGCTTATATCCCGGACGATCAAGCGTGTGATGTAGATATCGGCAGGCCAGCCGGCAATATCGATCGAGTCTACAACCACCGCCGTCTTCCCCGTCGTGCTTGCCGACCTGGTTCCCAGGCTCCTGAACAGACTGCTGTCCCTCATCAGCACCGCCAGCGAAAACTCAACACGATGATCATCGGCAGGTTCAAAACTCAGATTATACGCTTCCGCATACAGGTAAACCGCACTATCATCACTTCCAAAAGTCGAGATAGGATTTGGGATGATATAGAAACCGTTCTTCATCAGACGCCGGTTGATGTTCATGGTATCGGTAACCGAAGAAACACTGTAGGCCAGGCATACGTTGCTGAGCGCGACACGGTTCTTTACGGGAGGTAGTACATTAAAAGAATTATAGAAACATTCTCCTTTTTTCTTGCTGGCCGCGTCGATAACCGTCAGCCGTGCTGAATAAATCCCCGGGGGGATAAATATCGACACTTTGTTGAACACCCGGATACCGGTCTTAAGTGCTTCACTGCGATCCTTTACCCGAAGTGAGAACAACGTTGCCGCCGAATCGACAGCAGCTCCCCGGGTACCGAACAGGTCCAGTTGAGCGAACACCCGCGCATAGTACAGGGAGTCTGTGGTCATAGGCTGGTAGAACTCCAGCTCATGACGGTTCAGCGAAAAAGAAAACTCGACCAGCGACATCGAATCATATTCCGGATTAGGATATACTGTCATCCCTCCATAAAGAGTCAGTCGTTCGGCCGCACGGGTGCTCATGGTAAAAGATACCAAGAGACACACTACCGACACAAAGCTGAAAACAATACTCTTTGGTTTCATAACAGTCACCGTTAGAAATCCGGCCTCAGATTCAGACCGTCATAAGGGAAGACCAGACGATAATCGCCGTCTTCATTTTCATCCACAAAAGTAAACTTCCGATATTGTCCTCTCCTGTAGTAATGCCACTCCTGATATGGATGGCTGTCATAAGAGAACGGGTAATCGTCAAGTTCGTCCGGTTCGCCATGTTTTATGTACACACGGCCACGGTCCGTCCGCCAGCCGGGCTGACGCATAAATCCAAATGAACGGTTGGCCACTTCAACCCTGCGAAAGAACTCATTTTTCACTTCGTTCTCTTCACTACCGGGAGTGGGATCACGCCGCAGCCAGAATTCAGTCAGGCCGTTGTATCGTTCTTCATACGTTTTCAGTTTGGACAATTCAGATATCTCGCTCGGATCGGCGATATATTCGATTAGTTGCAGGGTGCGTTTGTAATCGCTTCGCAACAGCGCATCCTGAGTCCAGGCGACTGAGAAAGGTGCTGTCAGATCATCGATCTGCTTGAACCTGCGACCTCGCAGCTTTAACTCAAGCTCATAGTCTCCCGGAGCCAGCGAATCCAGTGAAATTTCACGCAACTGTCTCGACACTTCCGAGGTCAGCTCGATGGTCATGCTGTCACGGTAAACCATACTGCCCCATTTTCGTCGAACCGCGGCCTCTACAAACACTTTGTCCGCCTGATCACTGCCACGATAGATTTCCAGATAATACAGGAGGTGTTTATTGTTCTGAGTAAAATCATAATCCCGCGTAACCGAGGGAATGATAATCAAATCATTTTTTGCGAATACCGATGAGTCGTTTTTTGGCTCGGTGACAGCCCGTACAAACTCGACTTCGGACAGACGTGGCCTTTTGGAAAAGAAATCTTTCAGCTTGAGTTCAAGCTCACGGGTCAGAGTAACAGCCGAGTTTTTGTCATGAAGGCTGAAAACCACCCGGTATTCTTTCGGCTCCAGCAGGAAATTGACCTGATTGGTGCGAAAATCCATACGAGAGCGAGTGCGTTTTTCATCGGCTACCAATAACTCACGGCGACGCGTGTACGAGTCAACCTGGCGACCATTTTTATCTTTTACTCGGATGACGACTTCATATTTTGCCGTATAGTTGTCATCTTTCGGCAACCATTGCAGGACAAAGTTATAGAACTGGTAATACAATTCCAGCCTTACTTTACCGGAAGGCACATCGCCGAAAAGAGCATGGTCCAAAGCCAGCCCGGTACGTGGCTGGCTTGCCTTGATGGAAGTGTTGAATTGAGCCAAAGAGGGCGCCCACAGACTCAAAACCAGGGTAACAACCGATATGCTGAATAGTTGCTTGCTCATATCCTTCATGGTCTAAACGTAAAATCACCGGTCTGTGTTCAAATAAACCGGTGATAATAATCGATAGCAAGCAAAATAAGGGATTGTGCCCCCAAACGATTACTCGTACCGAAGCGCATCGATCGGATCGAGCCGCGAGGCCTTATAAGCCGGATAGACTCCGGAAACAAGGCCAACCGAGACGGAAACCATGAAGCCGATCGCTATCCAGTATGGTGATACCGACAGCGGAAAACTGAAAAGTGTGTTGGCGCCCAGCCCCAGCAATATACCGGCTATAATGCCAACCGTCCCCCCCGCGCCCGACAGGGTGGTGGCCTCGGTCAGAAACTGCATGATTATATTGGACCTTTTGGCTCCAATCGCTTTGCGGACCCCTATTTCACGTGTTCGTTCCGTGACCGACACCAGCATTATATTCATTACGCCTATTCCAC
>JAJRTA010000092.1 GCA_024278515.1 Candidatus Zixiibacteriota bacterium | reverse complement strand
CGTTCTCCAGTCCGGTCAGGTCGATATCACCGGGACCGGGCATAAATCCGAGCGGTGTCTCCACTGCTTTAGCAGTGCCTTCACAGCGTTCAAAGACCCATTTCAGGACACGGGAGTTTTCGCCGTAGCCGGGCCAGAGCCAGGAACCGTCCTTTGATTTGCGGAACCAGTTTACGTAGAAGATCCTGGGCAGTTTATCCGGGTCCGCTTTGGCCCCTAACTTGATCCAGTGTTTGAAATAATCGCCCATGTGGTAGCCGCAGAACGGCAGCATGGCGAACGGATCACGGCGGACCGTACCCTGTTTCAGATCAAGCGCGGCCGCAGTGATTTCAGATCCCATGATCGATCCGATAAACACCCCGTGGTTCCAATCGAATGCCTGATGTACCAACGGCACCGTGGACGGACGACGGCCGCCGAACAGGAAGGCCGAGATCGGTACGCCTTTGGGATCCTCCCATTCAGGCGCGATCACCGGGCAGTTTGCCGCTTTGGCCGTGAAACGTGAGTTGGGATGGGCGGCGGGAGCATCCGACTTGCCTTCTTCCCATTCGTTCCCTTTCCAGTCGATCAGTTTACCGGGAGCCGGATAACCGATTCCTTCCCACCAGATATCTTTGTCTTCGGTCAGGGCGACATTGGTAAAGATGGTATCTTTCTCAACCGAACGCATCGCGCTCGGGTTGGATTTCATAGAGGTTTGCGGAGCAACACCGAAGAAACCGGCCTCCGGGTTGATGGCATAAAGCCGTCCGTCGTCGCCGAATTTCATCCAGGCGATATCGTCACCGACCGTTTCTACTTTCCACTCCGGCAAAGTCGGCACCAGCATGGCCAGATTGGTCTTGCCGCAGGCCGAGGGAAAAGCGCCGGTAATGTAACGGACTTTACCTTCGGGGCTGGTAAGTTTTAGGATCAGCATGTGCTCGGCCAGCCAGCCCTCATCACGGGCCTGCACCGAGGCGATCCGCAGAGCAAGGCATTTCTTGCCGAGAAGCGCGTTGCCGCCGTAGCCGGAACCATAAGACCAGATCTCACGGGTTTCAGGAAAATGCGAGATATACTTTTTATCCAGCGGAGCGCACGGCCAGACACCATTGTCTCTTTCTCCTTTGGCCAGGGGTTTGCCTACCGAGTGCACGGTAGGTATGAACTCACCATCGGTTCCGAGCGCCTCGATGACCTCGTCGCCGACCCGGGTCATAATATGCATATTGGCGACCACGTAAGCCGAGTCGGTGATCTCGATACCGATTTTGGCAATCGGCGAACCTACCGGGCCCATCGAGAACGGGATCACGTACATGGTGCGGCCCTTCATACATCCCCGGTACAATTCACGCATGGTATCTTTCAGCTCATTTGGATTGATCCAGTTGTTGGTCGGTCCGGCATCGGATTCATTTTCAGAAGCTATATAAGTCCGGTTTTCCACACGGGCGACATCTGAAGGGTCGGAGCGGAAAAGGTAACTGTTGGGGCGTTTCTTTTCATTGAGCTTAATAGCAAGGCCTTCCCTCTCGAGCAGGGAAAGCATTGCGTCGTATTCTTCAGCGGAACCGTTGCACCAATAGACCTCGTCCGGCTGGCAGAGTTCTTTCCATTCGTCCACCCACGCCTGAAGTTTAGTGTGGGTAGGGACTTTGCTTAATGTTGTCATCATTAATACCTCGATTCAGTTCAAAAACCGTCAGTCAGATCAGTGGCTGACAAATTCAGGTTTAGTTCACACGCGATAATCTAAGATTGTTGAGGCCGCTCGGCAAGCACTCTTGTTACTTTTTTCACTAAGCGGACAAATGATTCTTTCATAGGCCTTTATCATCTTCAAAAAACTCTATATCTGTATTATGGTTTATCGGCCTGCTGTAATATTTCATGAGAGGTTACCATTAGCTGTTTTGCCCCCTGCCTGCTGCCTGAGAAAACTGCATATCCGCCGTTGCCATTTTGCCGATTCGCCCGTATGATAAAACAGAAAAGTACAAGCTTTTGACAGGAGACATTTAAAATGAGACATCGGATGTATGTTGCAGGTATGGCAGTGCTGACTGCTGCGCTTATGGTGACGACTACATTGGCCGCTTCCATGCTCGAATCACAACAGCCGAACGAGAAAATCCACGGCTTCAGTGTCGTGAATCTATATGAAAACGGCTCCGGCGAAGTTATGGGGGCACGGTTTGTTTCCGATAAATACGGGTTTATAATCGACCTGATACAGGTCGAAAGTGTGCCGCAGTCGTTCATGTGGATCAAGACACCGCCGACTTCATCGAAGGGCGAACCGCACGCCTGCGAACATCTGCTTCTGGGCAAAGGCAACCGGGGACGCTATGTGGCCGTGCTCGAGGATATGTCCCTGGCCAACAGTTCCGCCTACACGGCTCAGACCCGGACATGTTACCACTTCAACACTTCGGCAGGTGAAGACACTTTTTACGATATTTTTGAAGCCAAGCTTTACGCCCTGAGGCATCCGGACTTCACCGACGAAGAGATCCGCCGCGAAGTCTGCCATATCGGGGTAAATGTCGACCAGAATGACGGCTCTCTGTCGCTTGATGAAAAAGGGACAGTGTACACCGAGATGGTCTCCAGTTTCGAGAAACCGTGGTATTACTACGGTGGTGCCATGAACCGGCTGGTTTTCGGCGAGAACCATCCGTTGTCGAACAATTCCGGCGGCAAACCGGATGTGATGCGTGAAATGACTCCGGCTGACATGCGAGCTTTTCACAAGAAGACGCATCATCTGTCGCAGATGGGAGCGGTAGTCAGTATCCCGACCGATGTATCTGTTGACGAATGCCTTAAAAAAATGAATGAAATCCTGAACCGGTGCCAGGACGAGCCGGACCGGGATATCGCAATCGGTATCAGCGCAATAAACCTGCCCCCGGCAAATCCGGCCCCGGAGGGGACTATCGAGCTGACGACTTACCCGTCTGAAAATACTCAGGATCCGGGTTACACCATGTATGCCTGGCCGAATGATCTGGAGCTTGACGCCGGCCGGTTGTTTCTTCTGGAGCTGTTTGTCGAAACTTTTTCAAGCGGCCAGACCTCGAAT
>JAJRTA010000091.1 GCA_024278515.1 Candidatus Zixiibacteriota bacterium | reverse complement strand
GTTTGCAAATCCATTCGACGATGATTTTGAATTCCTCTGTATCGTCCCGAATCAGGGCGCGTGATTGTTTTGACTGCAATCGTTAGCGTATAGCGTGTGCCGGTTGTTTGGGGTATTCAGCTTTGTGAACGTTGTTGGTGCGCTCGGGCTATCAATGCGATGAAAAACGCGAAAGTCAACCCGCTCTGTCCCCACAGCCAGCCGGTCTCAAGAAAAGTCGTGACCAGAAACAGGGTACCTGTAGCCAGAAGAGCCATAGTTACACCAGTCACGTTTTGATTAATACATGCTGATTGCCAGACTTTACGAGCCAGATGATACTGGTTGGCCATAAGAGCGATTAAGGCAAGCCCTCCCAGGATACCTGCTTCCGCCAGATAATGCAGAAACAAATTATGAGCCGAGAGACCACGTATCCAGGGACTTACCCGCACCAGTTTCAGAGTGGGTAAAAGCTCCTGCACTGACCGGAAAGTTCCCGGCCCGATACCAGTGAGCGGATCGCTGAGGAAAGCCTGTATGGCAAAACTCCACAGGGTCACCCTCAGAAGCACTGTTTCGCCCATGGGCTCATTAATAAGGGCTATAAACCGATCGGACACGCTGGCCAGCAGACCGGGTTTGGCTGAGAACAACAAGACAACGATACCGCAGGCCGACAACATCAGCACAACACAATGCCTCCGTACCATTACTGAAAAAGAATTGCTTTGTCGTCCGTTTTTTCTACTACGGTTCAATGAAACGATTACCACCATAACGCACATTACGAGAGCGAAGATGATCGAAAACCGTGACTGCGTCGAGATCAGCGCCCCCAGCACCAAAGCCGTACCGATGAGATACCAAAGCGAATGTTTTCCACGATGCCAGAGATAAAGTGACAAGCCGACCGGAACCGTGGTCATTGACAGAGCATTGAATGTCGAAGGTGAAAACCCCCAGGCTCGCGTAGCGCCACCGGCGGAGAAGAACTGTACGAGGACTATCGACGAATGAACTGCGGCGATCCAGAAAAACATCTTTACCAGACTATCCACTCCTATTTTCCCCGACAACCGGTAAACCGAGAGGAAAGTCAGCATCAGAACGGACAGTCTGGCCATGGGGTTTATCGATTTCACCGGGTTGCTTCCCGCCATACCGGCCACAAACAACACGGCAATCAGGATCAGGAAATTCAATGTCAGGCGGGGGATTCGCGAAGGGCATCGGTTGTCTGAAAGCAGGTCGATCATTGCGGCCGCAATCACCAGTCCGGCTGACAGATCGGTTAAGTATAACGGAAATGAATCAAAAAGCCTGAATTGAATGAAGATAATGAACAAAAACTGAAATACGGCCAGCCGGGGATTTGTTACTATCAGCATCGAGCCGAAAGCGCCCAGTACCGCCAGCGCGGGAAGTGTCTTGCCGTACAGGTAAAGGGCCAGGGCCACCATCACAACCGAGCCAGGCAGAATAATAATACCCCGATCAAGCTCAGAACGCGACTCGACAGGATAATCAGGCGGTGTAACGGCGTTGGCTGTCATGGTCTGGAAGATAATTCTTTAGCTTATTATGGTCAAACAGCTTTCCATAACGACCGAAACGCCGAGAGCTTTCTCATATAAAAAACCACCCGGCAGTCGGGCGGTTTGGTCTGTTTTCTCATATTGTAAGCTCAGGTAAACTCGGCTGACTAATTCTCCTGGTGAACGTAATCGTCGTATTCGACCTCGAAGCGAAGCTTGTGTTTGGCTTCTTCCTGAGCCAGTCCCAGAAACGTCTCTTTCAAACCGGCGTCGTCGGTTGCTACGGCCAGATTCTTGTACATGGTATAGGCGTTGGTTTCGTTTTTGATAGCCACCATCAACGCTTCCTGAAAACTCATATTCGGTTTAGCTTCGACTTCGATCAGGCTGTCACCTATCATCAGGTCGACCACCCTTTCCTCGGAGTTGAGAAGCAGTTTCCCCTCGACCACCGCTTCGAGTTTGGCCTTGTGACGTTTTTCTTCTTCGGCAAACTCCAGAAACGCTTCTTTCATTTGCTGATTTTCCATTTTACCGGCCAGGTCGGAGTAAAACTCGTACGCTTCCTGCTCTTTTCCAATAGCGAAGTTGAGTATCTGATCGACCGATTCAAATTTCATCATTCCTCCGTAACAGCTTAACAGACCTGCCGAGACAGCGTTTTTTGCGAAGTCCCGGACGGGCGCATATCCTATTTGTCGGGAGAGTATAAGCAATCCGTGTATATTATCAAGCGGAATCTCGGATTAACACGGGCTGTATTGGTCGACTATGACCACGGTTGAAGCCGAAGATGTCTTACGGACAAGCCGCTGGAACATCACCGCCTGCAAACATATAGTCGACCAGGTGAACAAGGTCGGAAATGTCGATACCAGTACTATCGTCGGGACCGATACCGTCGATATTCCCTTCACTCCAGCAGACCGGCGTCGCGCCGCCGGTGAACATGTAATCGACCAGAAAAACAAGGTCGGAAATGTCAATATTGTCGTCGGCGTCATAGTCGACATTGCCACGGATCGCACCCATGCAACAACCGCCACTACCGGATGAGAAGCTCTGCCAGTAGCCATGCCTCAGACCGTAGTTGGCGGAACTGCCCTCACCTACCGTAAGCTGACCGACTGTTCCCTTCAACCGGTAACTCGCGGAAGCCCCGTCGGTACCTCCGGAAGAAATGACCTGCCAGTTAATCTGTTCACCGACACGCACATCAAGAGCTGCCCTGGCCTGCTCAAGCATTTCATCGACATCGGTCACCGTGGTTTTGGATTTCAGTTGGTCTACCTTTTCTGCAGCAACCGGCAGATATAGCATGATCATCGCAATCACTACTGTTAAGGTAAGTAGAGTTTTCCTCATTAGAATACCTGAT
>JAJRTA010000090.1 GCA_024278515.1 Candidatus Zixiibacteriota bacterium | reverse complement strand
CTCGGCGATCTGTTCGATATGCTTTTCGAAAATACCCAGCGTGTTCGGATTAGTCAGCATCATACCGGCTACGGTGTCATCCATCACCGCCGCGACGGCATCCGGCGTGACCTGACCGTTCTCATCGGAGGCGATCGGCACTGAGGTAAATCCTACCGCTGTCACCGAAGCCGGGTTGGTGCCGTGAGCCGAATCCGGTATAATAATACGTTCGCGCTGGTCGCCGCGGCTTTTGTGGTAGGCTCGCATTACCAGCAGACCGGCGAACTCACCGTGCGCTCCGGCCACCGGCTGGAGCGACATCGAAGGTAACCCTGAAATCTCCGAAAGACAGGCGGCCAGTTGCTGCATCAACCGAAGTATCCCCTGGGCCGTGTCACAGGGCGCCAACGGATGATGCCCGGTGAATCCGGGCATAGAAGCTGCCGTGTCGTTGAGTTTGGGGTTGTACTTCATCGTACATGATCCGAGCGGGTAGAATCCTTTGTCGATGTGGTGATTCTTCACCGACAGACCGATAAAATGACGCATCGCTTCACCTTCGGTGACTTCGGGCAGGGCGGCGTCTGAATCGCGGCGCAACTCCGCCGGGATAACGTTCAACAACTCGGCCTCATCGCATTTCGTCCGGGGGAGCGTATAGCCTCTGCGGCCTTTTGCCGATTTTTCGTATATCAGGGTTCTCTGTTTCATGCCGGGTACGTCAAAACCTCTAACTCAATTTCTCTGGTGCGAATGTTCTTTACTTCTTTTGGGATGATGCGGTTAGTCTGGCTATCTGGTCCCGGCAATAACCGGCATCCTCGTGATCCGGATACTTCTCAACGAATTTTTTGAACTGGGCCAGCGCCCGCGCCGTGTCTTCCATCTTGCGATAAGTCACCGCAATCCATATCTCCGCCTGTATGCCGGCGTAGCGGGAACCGAAATCCCTGACGATCTTATTGTATTCTTCTATCGCCCGGTCATAATCTTTACCGCGGCGGCTCATATCGGCCAGGGCCAGACGACACTCACCGGACAGGGAGTCAAGAGGTTCCCCCAGCTCGATTGCTTTGTTATACCAGTATTCGGCATCATCAAAATCACCGCGGAACTTGTATTTCATGCCGATTTGCATGTACAGGTTACGATTCGTCTGGGTGGTTGCTTTGTTCAATAAATCATCGAGGGTTCCGATTCCCTTCGCGTAGTCGCGAAACTTTCGGATAAGCGGTTCCGGAGGAAGATAACCGATCAGGCGGTCTATCTCTTTCCCGTCGGAACCAAGCATTACCATAGTCGGGTATCCGTAAATGTTGTATTCGGCGGCGGTAACCGTGTCTTCTTCGGCGTTGATTTTCACCAGGGCCATTTCATTGTTAAAAAAGTCGATAGCTGCGGAATCTTTCAACACGACCGTGTCGACCATCTTGCAGCCCGGTCACCAGTCGGTGTAAAAGTCGACAATTACCGGTTTGTCGGAGCCTTCGACAGTGGCCAGCGCTTCCTCAATGCTTGAATAAACCGTTGCCGTGGACAGCCGCCCGGCGGCATCCTTTCCCTGTTGCGAACAGGCGAAAGCCAGCATCAGTGAGATTATCAGGACGGTCGAAAGTAAAAATTGCCGCATGTTAACTCCTTGTTATGTCGACATTCATTAATTGTCAAACCGGTCTCTGTCGGGTCCGAAGCCGAGGACTGCTTCAAGGATAGCGCTTGCTTCCTCATGAAACTCTTTCGGAACCATTATGAAACTGCCGCCGTCAGACGGTTCGGGATCGGTGGTGGCGCTCAGTTTGCGCTGCCCGAAAGCCGCAAACTTCGACGGCAGAATCATCGAGGGGATATTGGACGAGTCCAGGGAACTTTTGGCTGCCTGTGTCTGGTCATGGTCCACCAGGCCGCCGACAACCATCCAACTGTCGTCCGGAACCATCGCACCGCTGGTTCCCACAGCCTGATGTTCCACCAGCGGTTCGTCGCAGTCGGGGCATACCCCGATACCGTGCTGATAAACGTATTGACACCGGGGACAGAACGGCATCAGGAGGTCTCCTTTAGCCATTTGTCGCCGAGCGTCATATCAAGTGCCTCCGTTGCTTCTTCAATAAACTCGAGTGGCACCGATATTTCGAAAACTCCCAGTTTGCCGTTGTCGAAAACTGAGTTCAGAGGGAGGCCGACATTGCCGAAGAAACCGGATCGTGATACTATAACGGCCGGGATGTTCAGCGATCTCAGCGTTTCTCTGGCCAGATCGGCAAACGGTTGTTCTTCTATAATACCAAGCATTACCCATTCCTTCGCCCGTTTGTTGGATGATTCCCATCCGCAAATCGGACATTCCCGCATCGTGTCATTCATTTCATTTTTGCACTCGGGGCACAGCATGACCGGCGGCCAGTTTTTGAAGTTCTTCAACAAGGCGGTCGATGTCATGGTCGGTCCGTTTTTCGGTGGCGGCAAGGATAAGGCAGTTTTCGTAGCCGGGATACCATCGTCCGGCGTCCACACCCGGAAGGATTCCGTGCGAGACCAGTTCCTCGATAATCCGCGCGGCGGGAAGCGGTGTGCGGATAGCTGTCTCGCGTACAAACGGACCATCGAACCAGAGTTCAAAACCGTCAAGTTTGCAGATTCGCTCTACTGTGTCATGCGCTTTCTCAGTAGAAAGCAACGCTGCCTGCTTAAGGCCGGTTTTCCCCAGGAGTGACATATAAACCGCCGCGGTCGTGGCGCACAGCGCCTGGTTGGTGCAGATATTGGAGGTTGCCTTTTCGCGGCGGATGTGCTGTTCACGAGTCTGCAGGGTCAGGACGAAACCGTCACGACCGTCAACATCGGTAGTGCGCGCGGTCACCCGTCCGGGAAGATTCCGGGCCAGTTCTTTACGAGTGGCGAAAAAACCCAAAAGCGGGCCGCCGAACGACATCGGGATACCCAATGGCTGACCTTCGCCGACGACAATATCCGCGCCGCAAGCGGCGGGAGTTTTGAGAATTGCCTGCGCGATCGGATCGACAGTTACGACCAGTTTCCCTCCGACGTTATGTACGATCTCTGCGGCCATGTCGAGATTTTCCAACTGACCGAAGAAATTAGGCTGTCCGATTATGACGCACGCCGTTTCATTATCAACTGCTGAAACAAGAGCGTCTTTGTCGGTGGCTCCGCCGTTTATCGGGACAGTAACCAGGTTGGTGTCACGACCGGATAGATAGGTTTGCAATACCTGCCGGTAAAGGGGATTGACCGATTCGGAAACAACCACCCGGTCACGGCGGGTAACCCGGCAGGCCATAATAGCCGCTTCGGCCATCGCAGTCGCTCCGTCATACATGGAGCCGTTGGCTACATCCATGCCGGTCAGACGGCAGATATGCGTCTGGAACTCGTACATGACCTGGAGGGTTCCCTGGGCGACCTCCGGCTGATAGGGGGTATATGCGGTCATATACTCCGGACGCGAAATAATAGCGCCGACAGCCGCGGGGATGAAATGATCATAAATACCGCCGCCGGCGAAGCAGGTTAACTCGGTGACTTGTGAGGTCGACATTTTGTGGATGTCATTCAGCAGCTCAAGTTCACTGCTTGCCGGTATGTCAAGAGGACGGTCGAGTCTCAGCTTGTCGGGGATATTCGCCAGCAAATCCTCGAACTTCTCGACGCCTATTGTTTCAAGCATCGCGCGGCGGTCATTGTCGTTGTTGGGTACGTACGGCATAACTATAGCACAATTCTAACCGGGGCCGTTGTATTCTCCGAACAGCTTACCCGTCGATAAGGTCCTTGTAGCTTGTGGCGTCCAGCAGGTCATCAAGCTCAGCGGGATCGGACAGCTCGATTTTGATCATCCAGCCGTCACCGTAAGCATCCCGATTTACAGCCATCGGGTCATCATCGAGAGCAGTGTTGACCTCGGTGACCGTGCCGGTCAGGGGAGAGAACAATTCGGACACAGCCTTTACCGCCTCGATGGTTCCGAACGGTTGCATTCTGGTAACAGTATCACCAGCGTTCGGTAATTCGACAAATACGATATCGCCTAGCTCCCCCTGCGCCCAGTCGGTGATTCCGATAACGGCAATGTTGCCGTCAACTTTTACCCATTCGTGTTCTTTGGTATATTTCAGATCAGCCGGGATATTCACTCTGTCCTCCATGTTAGCTCTGGTCATCACCTGACGGGGCTACCGTCTCGGCTGCCGACTCAACAACCTTGTCTTCTGTCTTCTCTTCGACTTTGCTTTCTTCGCCCTCACCGGCTCGCTGTAAAGTAAGTTTAGCCGCGGGCGCTTCCGGTTTCACGGACATCATTTTCTCAACAAAGTCAAGATTGTAATTGCCGCTCACGAAATCCGGATGTTCGATAACCTTTTGATGAAATGGAATTGTCGTGGGCAAGCCCTCGATGATAAACTCACTCAGGGCGTTTTTCATCCTTCGAATTGCCTGTTCGCGGGTGCGCCCCTTGCAGATGAGCTTGGCGATCATCGAATCATAAAACGGCGGGATAGTATAGGAGGTATAGACCGCACGGTCGACCCGCACGCCCGGGCCGCCCGGAATGTGCAGCCCGGTAATCCTGCCCGGCGTCGGGCGAAATGATTTCTCGACATCTTCGGCATTAACCCGGCACTCGATCACCGCCCATTTCGGCTTGAGTTCCTCGGGGGTGTAGGAAATCTTCTCGCCCATCGCAACCCGAATCTGTTCAACCACGAGATCGACTTCGTACGATTCCTCGGTCACCGGGTGCTCCACCTGGATCCGGGTGTTCATTTCCATGAAATAGAAATCACGGTTGGCATCGACAAGAAATTCAATTGTCCCAACACCCCGATAGCCGACCCGTTCGGCGCCGCGGACAGCCGCCTCGCCCATCCGCTCGCGCAATTCGGGAGTCATGAGAGGAGATGGGGTTTCTTCGATCAGTTTCTGGTGACGGCGCTGGACCGAGCAGTCACGCTCGCCGAAATGATAGTAGTTGCCGTGAGTGTCACCGATGATCTGGATCTCCACGTGGTGGGGGCTGATAATCAGCTTCTCAAGGTAAAGATCCGGGTTGTTGAACGAATTGGCCGCTTCGGTGGAGGCGATATGAAAACCGCGTTCCAGTTCGGCGTCGTCACGGCACATCCGCATACCCTTGCCGCCGCCGCCGGCGACTGCTTTGAGCATGACCGGGTAGCCGATCTCGTTGGCGATCGAACGGGCTTCGTTGAAGCTTGATACTACGCCGTCGGAGCCGGGGGTGACCGGGACACCGGCTTTTTTCATCAGCTCCTTGGCTACTACTTTATCACCCATCTTGCGGATCTGTTCGGCGGTCGGACCGATAAAGACGATACCGCAGGATTCGCAGATATCGGCGAAATCGGCATTTTCAGCGAGGAAGCCGTAGCCGGGATGGATCGCCCCGGCGTTGGAGACCTCCGCCGCCGCGATAATCTGCCGGGTATCAAGATAGGACTGGTTCGGCGGGGCCGGACCGATGCAAACGTCTTCGTCGGCGAAACGGACATGCAGGGCGTCCCGGTCGGCCTCGGAATAGACCGCTACCGTGGTCAGGCCAAGTTCGCGACAGGCGCGAATAATCCTCAGGGCGATTTCGCTGCGATTGGCTATCAGTACTTTGTTAAACAAGATTTCTCCAGTCAAAAGTCGCAACCTGGGGCAGCCCGGACAGCGACATTATTCCACGACTACACAAGCTTGAAATATATACCATATCAGCCGCTATAACAACCGAAAATAGTTTTTGGTGCCGGTCGAATTGCCCGACCATCTCAGTTATTTCCGGCCGATAAACTGAACGTGATTCCCGTAGAATCTTTTGCTGGATTTCGAGCAGGTCGAAACCTTTTGCGAGTTCCGACTTTCAACTGTTTTGAGTTCTGAAGTTCCCCATCAGAAAACCCGGCAGACAAGAGCATCGGCCGGGTTTTTGAACTGCATTCACAACGAAATCAATATTTCGTAAAATCACTGCCCAGATCAATATGATTCGACTCTTCCGGTTCGCTGCCGGATTCGCCGCCAACATCTCCCCAGCGGTCGGCGGTCCCGGTGACACCTCGTACCCGCAAGTCGAAATCGTCCGGGTTGGTCGCCTGGGTCATGGCCTCTTCGAATGAGATCATTCCCTGCTTGTAAAGTTTCATGATCGCCTGATCGAAGGTCTGCATACCATACTGCGCGCCTCCCTGTTCCAGCAACTCCGTGATGTCGGCCGTCTTGTCCGGGTTAAGAATACATTCACGGATAGCGCCGGTGTTGATCAGGATTTCGAGGGCCGGGACACGTCCGGGTGTGTCGGATCGGGCCAGCAGTCGCTGGCAGACAATCGCCTTGAGCGTGCCGCCGAGTAGCAGACGGATCTGCTGATGCTGGTGCGGAGGGAAAAACGAAATAATGCGCGAGATGGTTTCGACAACATTCAGAGTGTGCAATGTGGTCAGCACCAGATGACCGGTGTCAGCCGCGGTCAGAGCGATAGACATCGTCTCCAGGTCGCGCACCTCACCGATAAGGATGACATCGGGGTCCTGACGAAAAGCATGACGCAGGGCCGACGCAAATGTATCGGTGTCACCGCCGACTTCCCGCTGACAGATGATTGATTTTTTATCACGATAAATATACTCGATCGGATCTTCTACGGTCAGGATATTGCAGTAGCGGTTGGCATTCATCTCCTCGATCATAGCGGCCAGTGTAGTTGATTTACCGGAACCGGTGGTGCCGGTGATAACAACCAGGCCGCGTTGTTCCGATGACAACTTTTTGATAACAGGCGGCAGGTTGAGGTCTTCGAACCCGGGGACCTGGGTGTTCACGGCACGAATCGCCACACCCGAGGTGCCGCGCTGACGGAACAGGTTGATACGGAACCGTCCCAGTTTGGCTACCGAGAGCGCCAGGTCCATCTCTCGTTTGCGGTTGAACCGTTCGAGTTGTTTTTCGTTCAGAATCTGCGAGACGATCTGGTCCATCAGGTCGATTGTGACCGGATCGGTGGCGATTTGCTCCAGTTGACCGTTGACCCGCAGGTGCGGTCGATTGCCTACCCTGATATGAAGGTCGGATGCTTTGCGATTAAGCATCTCGACCAGCATTTGCTTGAGATTCATACTGGCGTCCCTTCCGGTGACCGGGGTCCGCTATTCGGGATCGATAAGGAACAAGGCTTGCCCGAACTCCACCGGCTGGGCATTTTCCACCAGAATCTTGACCACTCTTCCCGAAACTTCGGACTCGATCTCGTTCATCAATTTCATGGCCTCAACGATACAAACCACCTGGCCGACACTGATTTTTTCATTCAGTGACACGTATGGCGAGGCGTCCGGCGATGGGGCAGCGTAGAAAGTACCGACCATCGGCGACTTGATTTCGACATACTTGCCGGTTTCTTCAGCGGGAGCCTGCGGCGCAGGCTCAGGCGTCGGGGCGGGCGCGGCAGCCGTCACCGGGGCGGGCGCCTGAGACGGCTGGGGAACGCTGCTTTTCAACACCACGGTATTACCGGCGTGTCCGTTGTCGGCGTGCCCGAGTTTGTGCACTATTTTTACTCTTCGTCCCCAACTGGAGACTTCGAGCGAACCTATATCAGATTCTTCGACCAGTTTGATGAGCTTCTTAATATAACTTGTGTTCATTCAACACCTCGGCGACCGAATCCGTCATGTTGACGGACAGAGCCACTGTTCTGGTTTTCATTCCAACTAAAAAAGTATAAGAAAGAGCCTTCACAGTTCCAACAAGTATTTTGGCGACCTGGTCAGGATACGGCAACCGGTACGGGTGACAACCACATCGTCCTCGATCCGGACTCCGCCCCAGCCGGAAATATAAATACCGGGTTCAATCGTTATTACGTTGTTAATCTTCAACTTATCGGGTGAGTTCTGGCCTATTCCGGGTCCGGTATGGATCGGGTCAAAATACACCCCGATACCATGACCGGTTCCGTGCCCGAACTGTTTGCCGTAGCCGGCCCGGGTGATAATCCGCCGGCAGGTGGCATCGACTTTCTTTGCCTCGAGGCCTGCTTTTACTCTGGCCACGCCCGCTTTTTGGGCCCTTAGGACGATATTGTATATTTTCTTCTGACGGGCGGTAGCTTTACCGACAATAACCGTACGGGTCATGTCGGACACATAATTGTTGTAAACTGCGCCGAAATCAAAAGTAACGAAATCACCTTTGGCGATTTTCTTGTCCGAGGCTTCCCCGTGAGGCATCGCCGATCGGTACCCGGAGGCGACAATAGTGTCGAATGATGGTTTGGAAGCGCCGAGCATTTTCATCTGGTATTCGAGTTCCGCGGCTATCTCGCGCTCCCGCACGCCCGGTTTAACAAGGGCAAGCACTCGTTGAAAAGCAATATCGCCGATTTCGGCCGCTTTGGCGATCAGCTTGATTTCTCCGGGGTCTTTAACCCATCCCAGCTCGGCCAGGATATGATCGGCTGTAACAATCAGGGCGTCCGGCAGGGCTTTGGTTAACCGGGTTTTTCCGGAAACCGACATGACCTCACCCGACACGCCGAGCCTCAGATTCTTTTTTTGATACTGTTTGAACTCGGCCAGAGAGGCCACCAGATCACCTTTGGCCATAATATGAACGCGAGCGCCTTTTACTTCTTTTCCGGCCTGATCGGTGTAGCGAAAGTCAGTCAGGAAATCAGCCGATTTCTTCGTTACAATCAACAGACCGTTTGAGCCGGTGTAACCGGTCAGGTAGAAAATATGATCACGACGTGTAACAATCATGCCGTCGAGATTCTCGCCGGCGACCTGTTTCTTCAGAGCGGCAATACGCTTTTGTGACATCTTAGTGATCCTTCTCTGTGATACGTTGTTCTGCTTTGGCCAGTTTGTCGGCGATGCGCGGAGAAGGGTTGCGACCGGCCAGGGCGGCATAAACTTCAGCGGCCAGACGGGCGTGCCCCTGCTGCAGATACAAATCACCGATGGTTTCGGTATAGAATGGAATTCGGCTTGAGGTGGCGGTTGTTGTTTTCGCTGTGGATCGTTCCTGCTTGAGTTTCAAAGTTATTGTGCGTGTGGTTTCTGAAGGCCTCCGTTCGAGCGTGCTTTTGATTCCGCGACATTCCGGATCGATTTCAAGGATGCGTTCATATAGCGCAATCGCTCCGGAGTAGTCACCTTCGGCGAACCTGATATCGCCCAAGAATTTCAGAGCGACCAGGTTGTCCGCGTCGCGCGAAAGCACCTGCGAAAACTGCCGGGCGGCCGCTTCAGGATGTCCTGCTTTCAACAGCGCTCTGGCCAGGATCAGACGTCCGGAGACCAGTTCCGGTTGTTCAGACAAGTTCGCCTGACAAATTTCCACGGCCTGAGAATACCTGCCGTTGTCAAGATGTTCCGC
This sequence comes from Candidatus Zixiibacteriota bacterium, assembly GCA_024278515.1. Lineage (GTDB taxonomy): Bacteria > Zixibacteria > MSB-5A5 > GN15 > FEB-12 > JAJRTA01. The sequence continues at coordinate 3,377 of JAJRTA010000090.1, read as the reverse complement.
GGCTCGGGCCGGCCAGTATCCTGAATTTGCGAGCTGTTGTCGGGTCTGCTCGGCTGATTGTCTGAACGGTTTGAACATAGGACGTTAAGTAACATTCGGTACCCGGAAAAAGCAAGCGGTGAGTATCAACGCCATCGCTAAAGACTGACGACAAACAGTTTGACTGATTGCAAACAAGCTTCTATCATCAGTTGAAGCGACAGCATGACCAGGGAACGATGGCATGATTACCGCCGATGAGATAAAAAAAATGGCGCGGCAGACCGGGTTCGATCTTTGCGGAATCACAACACCGGAGGAGGTGCCCGAGGATGCCGAGCGCTACAGGGAGTGGCTTGAAAAAGGGTATCACGCCGATATGGCCTGGATGGCCGCTTCGCAACAACGACGCATCGCTCCGAAGAGCCTGATGGATACGGTTCAGTCGATTATCATGCTCGGCGTCAATTACTACCAGCCCGATTCCGAACAGATTCCTGCCGGCCGCGGACGAGTGTCACGGTATGCCCGGGGACGAGACTATCATAAGCTGATAGCCCGGATGATTAAAACGTTTCTTGTGCGAATAGAGAAGGCTATGGATCGTGATGCTGTTGTGCAGGAGAAGGATTCGGTTCGATTCAAGTGGTGGGTTGATTACGGGCCGTTCCTTGAGCGGGCTTATGCCCGGAAGGCCGGTATGGGCTTTGTGGGCAAAAACAGCATGTTGATCAACAAAGATTTCGGATCGTGGTTTTTTCTGGCGGAGATTGTCACTACTCTCGAACTGGAGCCGGATACTGTACCGGATAACTTTCACGGAAGTTGCGGCAGATGCACGCGCTGCATTGAAGCCTGCCCGACCGGTGCAATTGTCGAAGACGGTCTGATCGATTCTAAACGCTGCCTGTCATATTTGACCATAGAACACAAGGGAGCGATAGGGAAAGATCTGGCCGAGGCAGCAGGTGATATTTTGTTCGGGTGCGATATATGTCAGGAAGTCTGCCCATATAATATCAAAAGAGCAGTTCCCACGAAACACAAACAACTTCTGCCGGAATATGGTGTTGGGGAATATGTTGATTGTGAAAAGATATTGTCGCTTGAGAGTGATGAGCAGTTTCTAAAACTGACTGCGGGGACCCCGTTGACTCGGCCCAAGCTGTACGGGTTGAAACGGAACGCTGAAATTGTCCTTGAAAATGCTGAACAGGACAACATGGAGTAAACTGAAGCGATTTTTCTATGACAAAAAAAACCGCCGGATTAACCGGCGGGCTTTTTTATAATCAGAAAATCAATTCATCAATCATCACCGCAACCACCGTCGTGGTCGCTGTCGTGGTCGCCATCATCATGATGGTCGTCGTCGCTGTCATGATGATCATCGTCTCCATCATCATCGTCGTCGTCATGGTGGTCGCCGTCGTCGTCGTCACCGTTGTTGCCACCGGTAGGAGTAGAGCAGAGCTGACCGCCATTACGGCTGTAACCGTCAACAATTACAAAGTCACCACTGGTCATACCGATATAAATCGGCTGTGAACAACTGGTATGAATCCTGGTGTTCAGATCACCGTCGACAAAGATGGAGATCTCCGTACCCATCGTGCCTTTCTTGTCCATACCGATGAAGTTGAAGGTACCGTTCGGCATCACAGACCCAGAGTACAGAAGGTCGCCGGGGTTGTTATGTTTGCCTTTTGAGTAAACCTCGATGAGCGCCTCCGACATTCCGGTGTACTCGAGAGTCAGCTCAGTGATCTTGCCGTCGCACTCGGAACATTCATCACCGCCGTTATTCCCGGTGTCCGGACACAGGCGGCCGCCGTTGCGGCTGTAACCGTCAACAATTTCGAAATCGCCGCTGATCATCCCGATATAGATGGGCTGAGAACAACTGGTATGGATTTTAGTGTTGAGCACGCCGTCGACATAAATGCTGATTTCCGTCCCCATGGTTCCCTTGTTGTCGGTACCGATGAAGTTGAAGGTACCGCCCGGAACTACCATCCCGGAGTATAGAAGGTCACCCGGCTGACCATGTTTACCCTTTGAATAAACATCGATCATGGCTTCAGCAGCGCCGTTGTAGGCAAGGGTCAGGTCGGTGATTTTACCGTCGCACGGTCCGCAGTCCGGCGGAGGAGCGAGGGGGAGATCAAATCTGATCATCGCCTGTTTTTCCCAGTCGACATCTATCTGCAAGCCGGTCCTGAGAGTGTTGGAACTTCCCCAGTTGTCATCCGGGTTGAGCGCCCAGATATATGAATCGGCCGCGGCCGGAATCTGCTCGCAGACAGTGCCCGACCCGTCGTTGTAGCAGACCTCAAGGTAGGGAGGGTAATCAACATGCTCACGACTCAGAAAAATCGAACGCGGTCGGGTTATCCCCTGTTCCAGCAGGAATCCGTGGTTGGTGTAAGTGCCGTCGAGCCAGGCTTGCACCAGTGGAGTAACATCGGCAGATATCCAGCCCATGTTGACCGGGAAAACAGTGGCATCGACATTGGCTGAATAGGCTCCGCCAAAGCTGTTCCAGGTTACCGTCATTTCATCCCAGTAATCGGTAATCCGGTGGATATTGACCGTCTGTGAAGAAGGTTGCCAGACGTACAGATTCAAAGTGGCCGACTCAAGTACGGCTCCGGGCGGAATCGCAGCGGTTAATCTGCCGATGGGACCGACGACCGGGTTCAATGATCCGGAGTCGTCACCACAACCAGCCAGCATCAGTGTGATGATGCCGAGGAGCAGAATCAGAACGATTTTTTTGGGCACTATTACCTCCTGAAGGTTAAGAAACAGTATCAAAAGTTTTAATTTGCAGGCTGCTAAGCTTAGTCATGTGACAGTAACATCCCGTGACAAAAAAAATAACCCAACTGCCCGATTAACAGATAACAGAAAACCTGCAAATATCATGCCTGTGTGCGGTATAGATATGAAGGTATGAGCACTTTCGACGACAATTTATTCCCCTAAAGCAAGCACTTACAGATAAACGGGTTATGGTGCTATTTACAGTCGTGATTTTGTTCTCTGGTTATTCAAAAAACAGGAATAATTTAATCCTTTATGCAGACGCTTGCATTTTTTATATTAAAACGTTCCCAATAAGTTGAGTTTTTGCAGGCTTGTCAAAAAAACGGTTGATAAAAACAGGCTCCATGACGTTAAAACACAATGAATTAACTGTGTGTTGTCGTCCTTTTCAGGGGTTGTTTCCTTCGGCATATTCTTTGCTTATTAATCTTGGGAGAAGTTATATATAGAATCCCGAGAAAAGTTAATCGGGAGTGGTGTGTGCTGGATCACCAGCCACCTGACGTCAGAGTCGGGCATCCCCCCTCCGCCACTCCCGTTTTTTTGTGCCATTTTTGCACGGGTGCGTT
>JAJRTA010000089.1 GCA_024278515.1 Candidatus Zixiibacteriota bacterium | reverse complement strand
CACATAAATCGATTCTGTTGCAGATCGACTTGTGTAGTCCAATATTCCCATTAAACGATAAATAATCCGGAGTGTGTATATGGCTATTGAGCTTGATGGCAGCCACCTGACAATTGAGAAGCTTGTCGCGATCGCCCGGCATGAAGAGCCGGTGACATTATCGAAAGACGCTATCCGCCGCATCGAAAAATGCCGGTCAATGGTGGAAGAGAAGATTGCCGCCGGTGAAATAATGTACGGTATCAATACCGGTATCGGAGAGTTTTCGGAAGTTGTTCTCGATGATGAACAGGTGCGGCAGTTTCAAAAGTATCTTATCTACAATCATGCCGCCGGTATCGGGGACCCGGCCCCGATTGAGTACATCCGTGGAGCCATGGCCGGTCGGGTCAATGTGCACGCTCATGGTATGTCGGGAGTTCGTCCGGAGATCACTCAGACATTGGTGGAAATGCTCAACAAGGGAGTGACTCCCTTTGTCTGTCAAAAAGGCTCGGTGGGCGCCTCGGGCGACCTTGCTCCCATGTCGCAGGTGGCGCTTTTGATGTTGGGTGAGGGTAAAGCATACTACAAGGGCGAACTGCTCGAAGGAAAAGAAGCAATGGACCGGGCCGGGATACCTGTGCCGGGATTGAAGGCTCGTGACGGCCTGGCTACGATCAACGGATCCAACCTCCTGACGGCGATGAGCGCGATATTCCTGTATGACGCCGAACGCTGGCTTTGCCAGGCGGAGATTGCCGCCGCAATGTCGCTTGAAGCCCTCAAGGCCAACATGAAACCGTACGATGTGAAACTGCACCAGGCGCGCGGGTTCTCAGGGGCAATCCGCTCGGCTCGTGCTATCGGTTCCTGTGTGGCCGGCGGCGATCTGGCCGAGGGCAAGATTCCGTGCAAAGTGCAGGATGCTTACTCGATGCGCTCGACGCCGCAGGTGATCGGGGCGGCCCACGACGCCCTTGATTATGCCCGTTCACAGGTGGAGATAGAGTTGAACGGAGTCGGCGACAACCCGGTCTTTTTCCCCGATGAAAAACTGCAACTGTCCGGGGCAAATTTTCAGGGCACCCCGGTAGCCGTACCGATGGATATGGCCGGAGCGTGCGTTACTATGGTTAGTGTCTTGTCGGAGCGTCGCATGAACCGTCTCAACAATCCGGCTTTGTCGGCGGGACTTCCGGCGTTTTTGACCAAAGGGGCAGGAATGTTCTCAGGGCTTATGCTGAGCCAGTACACCGCCGACTCGCTGATTGTCGAGCAGCGGATTCTGTCCAGTCCGGCTTCGATTCAATCGATCCCGGCGGCGGCCGATCAGGAAGATTTTGTCTCTATGGGGATGAACACTGCCATAAAAAACATGCAGATTCTCGATAACGCATACGGTGTGCTTGGAATCGAATTCATGGCGGCCGCTCAGGCGCTTGATTTCCGTGATTACAATTTTGGCCGGGGAGTGAAAAAGGCCCACGAGGTAATCCGACGATACGTTGACTTTCTCGATGTCGACCGTCCTCTTTATCCGGATCATACTCGCATGAAAGAGCTGGTGCGCTCGGGTGAGATACTGACCGAAGTGGAATCGGTACTTATCAAGTTATAGGGACAGGCTACGCATGTCGGTTACACTTTACTGTTGCAAAAGGACTTAGGGGATTAGCATCGGAATCAACAACCACACTACGAAGTCAATGCTAAATATCGCGATAAGTGTTGTATGATCCGACTGTTAACCCTGTACCAAAGGAATACACTTCGAACCTGAAGTTACGGGAAAAACTTGTTGAGGCGACTTTTCTCTTGACTCCTGCGTTTGAAAATACTATATTAGTCATTAAAATCAGGATGTTTTAAGGGTAATGATTTTAGCAACAATCTTCGGTCTACGAGTTAGTTCCTCGGTACAGGTTATAAGGTTATTTAATTGGTAATAATCGATTGATTTTAAACCACTACCCGGACTTCTCTCGTATGGCCGTTGTGTATGTTGTCGGCGAAATGCTCCGCTGACTCATTCAGTAACGTACTGCTTTGTGCAACTACTAAAGGTAGCTTTACCCATCATGTTCTTGTATCAGGTTGGTTGCCGAACATCGATCTTGGACTAAATATCTATTTGTTATCAACGTGGGACGGTGTGAGTATACTGAAGAGCTTCATAAATGGTACCAGAGGTAAACAGTCCGATATCAAACACTGTACTCGTAACGTAAACTCTACCAACGAATCGAAGCATTGTTACAATTTCGGAGCAAACCAGGAGGGAGTTACTAACAACTCAAATTAAGATCATAACCGAATGAGTAGCACATGGAATATCTTTTTCATAGCAAAAGAGTAGCAACCATTTTATTGATGTCGCTGTTTGTTCTTGTCTGCGGATTATTTTCTGTCAGTCGGAGTATTCAGGGTGAAACGGAAATGGTGGAGACAACCCACTCGCCTATCAAAGTCACTTTATCTCTGATGGAACAGCCGACGCTCAACAGCAAGTTCAGTGTGAGATATAAAGTGGAAACACGCCGGATGTTTAAAAATCTCAGCGTTAAACTACTCCTACCGAAACAGGTCAAAACTTCAGGT